>JALHNR010000088.1 GCA_022843525.1 Methylocystis sp.
AACGAGCCGTGATCGAGCAGCAGTTCGATTCGCTCGCGCGCCGTGAGCTTGCCGCGGGCGTGCTGGGCTTCGATCCGCTTTTTGCCGCCGCCAAGTCGAGCGGACGCGCGCCGCCGTTCAAGCCCGTCGAGAATGTGTTTCATGTGCTGCCCTGGTTGCTGATTATGCTTGTCATCCGGCGCGTCTAGAGCTTGCGCGACCCAAGCCGCCAACGAGCGATGTCGGCGCCGGTCAGCACGTAAAGCTTATCGGGCGACGTCCGTTCGGCGAGCTTCACGAGTTCGGTGCTCACGCCCATCATCGCCGCGTAGCGGGAAAGCGTCTGCAGCATGCCGCCATCGTCGTAATTTCGTTCGCGCACGAGTCCGCCCTCGGCGATGTCGAAACTCGTCGAATAATTGAACATGCGGTGAATGCCGACGCTGCTCTGCGGCGGGATCACGCGCTTCCTGCCGCCCATCAATGCATAGACGCAGGCCGAATAGCAGCGGCCCGATACGAGCGCCATCGTGCGCGATTGATCCGCCGCGGGACGGGCGACGATCACCGCCATCCCGAGCTTGCGGATAGCTTGGCCGAGCTCCATCGAGGCGACGACCTTTCCGCCAGGCGAGTCGAGCAGCACAATTCCGTGCAGATTGCCGCCGCGCGCGTTTTCGCGCACGAAGTTAACGAAGGCGTCGGGCGTCTCTGGGCTAATTTCGCCTTGCGCCGCGATCACCTGTGGGCAATTTGCGCCGCAGCCGCCGGAATTCACGCTGACGACGCGAAAGCTCATATCTTCGGCATGTGCGAAGGTGGGGACGAATGCGGCGGCGCAGAGCGCAATGAAAACGGTTTTGATCAATTTCATCCGCGCGGCCTTCTTTGTCCCAGCAAGCTAAAGCGAATTCCTGGGCTTTGGAACACCAATTCCCGCAGCGAGCCCGGCGCCGTCTCGATGGCGCCAGTGGTGGGCGGTGACGGTCTCGAACCGCCGACCCTCTCGGTGTAAACGAGATGCTCTACCAACTGAGCTAACCGCCCGACATGATGCGCGCCCGCCGGGTTTTAAGGGCGGGCGCCTCGTGAGGCAAGCGGACTTAAAAAACGACGGCCGCCGGGGCTCCGACGGCCGTGGTGCGAAGTTTCGGAAAACGCCTGCGACGCCAGCGCCTCCCCGCGCTGAGCTACTTGGCTTTATTGAGCGCGGTCTTCAGCGTCGCGCCGGGCTTGAAGCGGGCGCTCTTGGACGCGGGAATCTTGATTTCTTCGCCGGTCGCCGGATTGCGGCCTTTGCCGGCGGCGCGCTTCTTGACCGAAAAGGTGCCGAAGCCGACGAGGCGAACTTCGTCGCCCTTCTTGAGGGCCTTCGTGATGCCGTCGATGACGGCGTCGATGGCGGCGGCCGCCGCCGCTTTCGAGCTGTCCGTCTCGCTGGCGACGTGCTCGACGAGTTCCAGTTTGTTCATGGCTTTTCCTTCTCCTTCACTGCGAGCCGTCCGGCGTAAGAAATGCGCGACCTCGAATCGGCGTTGCGCAGCGATGGCGAGTGTTGGTCGCGAATCGCAGGAAAAGCAAGGATTGCCGGCCGCCAAAGGCGTAGAATCGCTGGTTTTCCGGGGGAAATGGCGGCTCCGCCGCGAAATGCTCATACAATCTGCGGGCTGCAGCGCGCATCTCGCCGCTCAAAAAAGCAAAAGAGCCCCGCTCTGGAGGAGCGGGGCTCTTTGTTGAACGCTTTGATCAGTGTGCGCGGACGCCGGTGCCGTCATCGTCGCTGACGGCATGTTTGGCGATCGCGGCGGCGTCTTCCCGCCATTCGATCGGCGTCGGCTGGGAGATCAGCGCGTGCCGCAGCACTTCTTCCATGCGCGCGACCGGCACGATCTCCAGACGGTTCTTCACCGCGTCCGGGATTTCCGCCAGATCCTTGGCGTTCTCCTCTGGGATCAGCACTTTCTTTAAGCCGCCCCGCAGCGCCGCCAGAAGCTTCTCTTTCAAGCCGCCGATCGGCAACACGCGGCCGCGCAGCGTGATCTCGCCGGTCATGGCGATGTCGCGCCGGACGGGAATGCCGGTGATGATCGAGACGATGGCGGTCGCCATCGCCACGCCGGCTGACGGTCCATCCTTGGGCGTCGCGCCTTCCGGCACGTGCACATGGAAGTCGCGTCGGTCGAAGACCGGCGGTTCGACGCCGAAGTCCACGGCGCGCGAGCGCACATAGGACGCCGCCGCGGAGATCGACTCCTTCATCACGTCGCGCAGATTGCCCGTCACGGTCATCTTGCCCTTGCCGGGCATCATGACGCCTTCGATCGTCAGCAATTCGCCGCCGACCTCTGTCCAAGCCAGACCGGTCACGACGCCGACCTGATCTTCGAGTTCGGCCTCGCCATAGCGGAACTTCGGCACGCCAAGATAATCAGCGAGATTCTCGCTCGTGACGACGATCTTTTCCTTCTTCTTGAGAAGGATTTCCTTTACCGCCTTGCGCGCGAGATTGGAGAGTTCGCGCTCCAGATTGCGCACGCCGGCTTCGCGCGTATAGCGGCGAATGAGGGTGAGCAGCCCGTCGTCGGCGATCATCCATTCGTCAGGTGAAAGCCCGTGCTTATGCACCGCATTGGGAATGAGGTGGCGGCGCGCGATCTCGAGCTTCTCATCTTCCGTGTAGCCGGCGATGCGAATGATCTCCATGCGGTCCATCAGCGGCGCCGGAATATTGAGCGTATTCGCCGTCGTCACGAACATCACATTCGAAAGGTCATAGTCGACTTCGAGGTAATGGTCGTTGAACGTCGCGTTCTGCTCCGGGTCCAGCACTTCGAGCAAGGCCGACGACGGATCGCCGCGGAAGTCCATGCCCATCTTATCGATCTCGTCCAAGAGAAAGAGCGGATTGGAGGTCTTCGCCTTGCGCATCGACTGGATGATCTTGCCGGGCATCGAGCCGATATATGTGCGGCGATGGCCGCGGATTTCGGCTTCGTCGCGCACGCCGCCCAGCGACATGCGCACGAAGTCGCGGCCCGTCGCCTTGGCGATCGACTTGCCGAGCGAGGTCTTGCCGACGCCGGGCGGGCCGACGAGGCAGAGGATCGGTCCCGTCAGCTTGTTGGCGCGGCTCTGCACGGCGAGATATTCAAGGATGCGCTCCTTGACCTTCTCGAGGCCGAAATGCTCGGTGTCGAGCACTTCCTCCGCCTGTCCGAGATCCCGCTTCACCTTGGAGCGCTTACCCCACGGGATCGACAGGATCCAATCGAGGTAGTTCCTCACAACGGTGGCTTCGGCGGACATCGGCGACATCTGCCGCAGCTTCTTGAACTCGGCGAAAGCCTTGTCGCGCGCTTCCTTGGAGAGCTTGGTGTTCTTGATGCGCTCCTCGAGCTCGGCGAGATCGTCCTTGCCGTCCTCGTCGCCCAGTTCCTTCTGGATCGCCTTCATCTGCTCGTTGAGATAATATTCGCGCTGCGTCTTCTCCATCTGGCGCTTGACGCGCGTGCGAATGCGCTTCTCGACCTGCAGGACCGAGATCTCGCTTTCCATCAGCGACAGACATTTTTCGAGGCGGCGCGCGACGCTGACCGTCTCAAGCACGTCCTGCTTCTCGGCGATCTTCACCGAAAGGTGAGACGCGACCGTGTCGGCGAGCTTCGAATAATCGTCGATCTGCGTCACCGCGCCGACGACCTCGGAAGAGACCCGCTTGTTGAGCTTCACATAGCTTTCGAATTCGGCGATCACCGACCGGCCGAGCGCTTCGACCTCGACGGGAGAGGCGAGATCGTCGGCGACAACTTCGGCGTCCGCTTCGTAATAATCGTCCGCGCGCGTGTAGGTGCGAACGCTGGCGCGCGCCACGCCTTCGACCAGCACCTTCACCGTGCCGTCGGGCAGCTTCAGAAGCTGCAACACCGAGGCGAGCGTGCCGATCGGATAGATCGCGTCGGCCGAGGGATCGTCGTCGCCCGCGTTCTTCTGCGTCGCCAGCAGAATGAGCCTGTCGGATTTCGTCACCTCTTCGAGCGCGCGAATGGATTTCTCCCGCGCGACGAAAAGAGGAACGATCATGTGCGGAAAGACGACAATGTCGCGCAACGGCAGCACCGGATAGCTTTCGATGGTTCCGGGGGGGACGGCGTCTCGCTTTTCGTTCGACATTCTTTTTGTCCTGTCCTTGACGCGTCCCGCTAAAGCGGCGGCGCGAGACCGCAGGGCGATTTTGGGTTTAGGCCGCGAATACGGTCGCCCGCCGATTCCGCGCCAGTAAAGACCGCCGGCGGATGCGCCCGACGGCCCCGTTAACGCAAATGGTTACGCGAATAATCGATTCAAGGCGCTGCGGCGCCCAAGCTTAAACCCGCGTCCGGCGTCGCCGCCGCATAGCGGCTTCGTCTTCGCGCGTCAGGCGCTCGCGCCGCTCTTTTCGCTGCGTTCGGCGTAAATATAGAGCGGCCGGGCTTTGCCCTCGACGACTTCTGGTCCAATCACAACCTGTTCGACTCCCTCCAGACCTGGCAGATCGAACATCGTGTCTAGCAAGATTCCTTCCATGATCGAGCGCAGGCCGCGCGCGCCGGTGTGGCGTTCGATCGCCTTGCGCGCGACAGCCGAAAGAGCGTCGTCCTGGAAGGTGAGCTCGACGTTTTCCATCTCGAAGAGCCGCTGATACTGCTTGACCAGCGCGTTCTTTGGCTCGGTGAGGATCCGCTTGAGCGCGTCCTCGTCGAGATCCTCGAGCGTCGCGATGACCGGCAGACGGCCGACGAATTCGGGGATAAGCCCAAATTTCAGCAGGTCTTCCGGCTGCACTTGCCTAAAAATGTCGCCGGTGCGCCGTTCGTCGGGCGACTGCACGGTGGCGGCGAAGCCGATCGAGGTGTTGCGTCCGCGGGAGGAGATGATCTTTTCAAGCCCGGCGAAAGCGCCGCCACAGATGAACAGGATGTTCGTCGTGTCGACCTGCAGGAACTCCTGCTGCGGATGCTTGCGGCCGCCCTGGGGCGGCACGGAGGCGACGGTGCCCTCCATGATCTTCAACAGCGCCTGCTGCACGCCTTCGCCCGAAACGTCGCGGGTGATCGAAGGATTGTCGGACTTGCGCGAAATCTTGTCGATTTCATCGACATAGACGATGCCGCGCTGGGCGCGCTCGACGTTGTAGTCCGACGCCTGCAGAAGCTTGAGAATGATGTTTTCGACGTCCTCGCCGACGTAGCCGGCTTCGGTCAGGGTCGTGGCGTCCGCCATGGTGAACGGAACATCCAGGATGCGCGCCAGGGTCTGCGCCAGCATGGTCTTGCCGACGCCGGTCGGTCCGATCAGTAGAATGTTGGACTTCGCCAACTCCACGTCGCCATGCTTGGTGGCATGGTTGAGGCGCTTGTAATGGTTGTGGACCGCCACCGAGAGCACGCGCTTGGCCTGTGACTGGCCGATGACATAGTCGTCCAGAACCTTACAAATCTCCCGCGGGGTCGGAATGCCGTCGCGCTGCTTGACCAGCGAGGACTTGTTCTCCTCGCGGATGATGTCCATGCACAGTTCGACGCATTCATCGCAGATGAACACCGTCGGTCCGGCGATGAGCTTACGGACCTCGTGCTGGCTCTTGCCGCAAAAGGAGCAGTAAAGCGTGTTCTTGGAATCGCCGCCGCCGACCTTGCTCATATTGCTCTCCTATCGGGCCGGCCTGCCGGGCGAATCGGCCCGAACACCTGTGTTACCGGCGCCAGACTAACAAAAAGTGGAAGCGGCTGGCGTTCCCGTTTCCATCCAGTTTCGGTCGTCAGCGACGAGCGCCCGAGAACCATGACTAGTTAGTGTATTTTACACGACGGCTAAATTGCAACCTTCGCCGGAAACTCTGTCGAAGCAAGAAAGGCGCCCTCCCCGGCAGGCTCAGGCGGTAAGGATCTTGGGGACCCGATTGAGCCGCAGCCGATAGGCGTCCGGCATGCCGCTTCCAAGCAAGGGGCGGAGATACATCCGGAAGGCGTCGGTGACGTCCGTGCCGCAGGGGCTAATGTATTCGTCCGGCATGACTTTTGTCTTCGCGGCGATCTCTTCAAGTGGCGTCAAATGATAATCGACCGAATAAAAGCCGGTCCGGTGGATCGTCACTGAGCCGTCGCGGTCGCCCCAAATGGCGTATTGTACGGCCTTTTCGCCGACCTCGCGGGCCTCGCGCTGGTCGACGTCGGAAACGCAGCCGACAAAGCTCCTTTGCACATAGCCGAACGTATCGGCCCGCACCCGCTTGAATCCGAGCCGATCCTTCACGAGGCGGGTGAGTTCGTCGGCCAGCGCGCCGCCGCCAAGATGAACATTGCCGTGATCGTCGCGCTCCACCGCCTTGGCGAGCTTTTCGGCGACGGGGATATGGTTTTCGTCGCAGACGCCTTCAGACACCGCGACGACGCAGCGGCCGTATTTCGCCATCGTCGCCTTAACGTCGGCGAGGAATTTGTCGATAATGAAGGCGCGCTCAGGGATGTAGATGAGGTGTGGGCCGTCGTCGGGGAACTTCTTGCCGAGCGCCGAGGCGGCGGTCAGAAAGCCCGCGTGCCGGCCCATGACGATGGCGATATACACCCCGGGGAGAGCCCAATTGTCGAGGTTGGCGCCGGCGAAGGCCTGCGCCACCCAGCGCGCCGCCGAGGGAAAGCCAGGCGTGTGGTCATTGACCATCAGATCGTTGTCGATGGTTTTTGGAATGTGCACCGTCCGCAGCGGATAGCCGGCGCTTTGGGCCTCCTGTGAAACGATGCGCACCGTGTCGGACGAATCATTGCCGCCGATATAGAAAAAGCAGCCGACCCCATGCGCGCGCAGGACGCGGAAGATTTCCTGACAATATTTGAGATCCGGCTTGTCGCGCGTCGAGCCGAGCGCCGAAGACGGCGTGCAGGCGACGAGCTCGAGATTATGGGTCGTCTCCTGCGTGAGGTCGACGAAATCCTCGTTGACGATGCCGCGGACGCCGTGAAAGGCGCCATAAACGCGCTCGACCTCGCGAAATTTGCGGGACTCCAGCACGGCGCCGACGAGCGACTGATTGATGACGGCGGTGGGGCCGCCGCCCTGAGCGACGAGCACTTTGGAGAAATCAATGGCGGTCACGACAAGCTCCTGAAAACCCGCGGCGCTTCAACCGCGCTGCGCTTATATTCTCAGGCGCGAGGCGGTTCAAATCGATCCGACCGCTCATCCGAGGACGTGCGCGCGCAGACTTTGGCGAAGAGTCCATCGTAATAGGGCGGCACCGGCGACCATTCGCCTTTCGGCGGATAGGGCTTGGTGATCTTTCCTTCGCCCATCTGACCCTGCCGCCAGCCGCCGCCCTCGGACCTGTATTTCCGATTGGCGCAATCGAGCGACACTTTCTCGATTTCCGACAGCCCCTTTTCGGCAAGGCCGAATGCGGCGGCTTTTGGCGAGGCGGCGTTGTAATCGGTGAGCGCGTCGATCGAGACGATTCCGTCAGGCGACGTTCGACGCGAGCCGGCGTCCATATAGACGGTCGAGAAATCGTCCTTGGAGACCTGCACCCACTCGGCGCGGGCCGATGCGGAAGACGCCAACGTCGACAGGAGAGCCGAGACGCTGATCTTCCACATCGCTGTCCGCATCCTCGGCTTAGACAAGGGCGCCGTGGCAATGCTTGTATTTCTTGCCCGAGCCGCAAGGGCAGGGCTCATTGCGGCCCACCTTGCCCCAAGTGGCCGGATTGTTTGCGTCGCGCACAGCGGGCGCCTCGCTGACCTCGAGCCCGCGCGCTGAGAAATCGGCCCCCGCGAGACGCGTATTGAGATCGTCGAGCGCAAGCTGCGCGCCGCCGCCGATCAGCGCCTCTGGATTTGGATGCGACATTTCCATCGGCGGCAGTTCCGGCGGCGCGGAAGGCGGCGCTTCGAAGGACACTTCGACGCGCATCAGTTGCGTGGTCACCGTTTCGTCCCACCGCGTCATCAGGCCTTTGAAGAGCTCGAGCGCTTCGGACTTGTATTCGTTAAGAGGATCGCGCTGCGCGAGGCCGCGCCAGCCGATCACCTGCCGAAGGTGATCGAGGGCGACGAGATGTTCGCGCCAAAGCGTATCGAGAGACTGCAGCACGACCTGCTTCTCGATCATGCGCATCAGCGGCTCGGTGTTCTTTTCGACGCGCTCGGCGTAAGCGGCGTCGGCCGCCTCGAGCAGGCGCTCCTTGAGCTCCTCGTCGGCGATGCCTTCTTCCTTCGCCCAGTCGGCGACCGGCAGATCGAGATTGAGCTTCGCTTTGACGTCGTCCGCCAGCCCGTTTACATCCCAGGCCTCGGCGTAGGCGTCATGCGGAATGTGCTGCGACACCATCGCGTCGACCACATCGGCGCGCATATCGGCGGTCTGCTCCTCGACGCTCTCCTCATCCATGATTTCGCGCCGGCGCTCGAAGATCACCTTGCGCTGATCGTTCATGACGTTGTCGAACTTGAGGATGTTCTTGCGGATGTCGAAGTTGCGCGCCTCGACCTTATGCTGCGCCTTCTCGATCGCCTTGTTGATCCAAGGATGGACGATGGCTTCGCCCTCCTGCAGGCCGAGCTTCACCAGCATCGAATCCATGCGCTCGGAGCCGAAGATGCGCATGAGATCGTCCTGCAGCGACAGGAAGAATTTCGAGCGGCCGGGGTCGCCCTGACGTCCGGAACGGCCGCGCAGCTGATTGTCGATGCGCCGGCTCTCGTGGCGCTCGGTGCCGATGATGTAGAGGCCGCCGGCGGCGATCGCCTTCTCTTTGAAGTCCGAGACTTCCTCGCGGATTTCCGCTTCCTTCTTGGCGCGCTCGTCGCCCTCGAGCCCGGCGCATTCCTGCGTCACGCGCATCTCGACGTTGCCGCCCAGCTGAATGTCGGTGCCGCGGCCGGCCATATTGGTGGCGATGGTGATCGCGCCGGGCACGCCGGCTTCCGCGACGATATAGGCTTCCTGCTCGTGGAAGCGCGCATTGAGCACCGCGAAAAGCTTCGACGGCTTGCCGGAGCGCGCCGCCGCGTAGAGTCCCGTCAGCCCCTTGGGATCGGCAAAGTCGATCATCTTGTAGCCCTGCGTCAGCAGGAACTCCGCAAGCTGCTCCGACTTCTCGATCGACGTGGTGCCGACGAGAAGCGGCTGCATCCGCCCGTTCGCGTCCTGGATCTCGGCGGCGATCGCGCCGAGCTTTTCCTTGGCGGTGCGATAGACCTCATCATCCTCGTCGAGACGGCAGACCGGGCGGTTCGTCGGAATTTCGACGACGTCCAGCTTGTAGATTTCGGCGAATTCATTCGCCTCGGTGGCCGCCGTGCCGGTCATGCCGGCGAGCTTGCCGTAGAGACGAAAGTAATTTTGGAAGGTGATCGACGCGAGTGTGACGTTTTCAGGCTGAACCTGAACGTGCTCCTTCGCCTCGAGGGCCTGGTGCAGGCCTTCCGAATAGCGGCGGCCCGGCATCATGCGGCCGGTGAATTCGTCGATGATGACCACCTCGCCCTTGCGAACGATGTAATCCTTGTCCTTCTGGAACAGCTTATGCGCGCGCAGCGCCTGGTTGACGTGATGCACGAGCGTCACGTTGTGCGCTTCGTAAAGCGCGCCTTCGGTCAGCGCGCCGGCCTCGGTCAGCAACTCTTCCATATGCTCATTGCCGGCGTCGGTCAGATGAACCGTGCGCTGCTTCTCGTCGAGTTCGAAGTCGTCGGCGTTGAGTTTGGGGACCAGCTTGTCGATCGTGTTGTAAAGATCCGATTTGTCGTCGATGGCGCCCGAGATGATGAGCGGCGTGCGCGCCTCGTCGATGAGGATCGAGTCCACTTCGTCGACGATCGCGTAATTATGTCCGCGCTGAACCATCTGCGAGAACTCATATTTCATATTGTCGCGCAGATAGTCGAAGCCGAATTCGTTGTTGGTGCCGTAGGTGATGTCACAGGCGTAGGCGGCGGCGCGATCCTCGTCCATGAGGTCATGCACCACGACCCCGACGCTCATGCCGAGAAATCTGTAGATCTGCCCCATCCATTCGGAGTCGCGCTTGGCGAGATAGTCGTTCACCGTGACGACATGGACGCCCTTGCCGGCGAGCGCGTTGAGATAGACGGCGAGCGTGGCGACGAGAGTCTTGCCTTCGCCCGTGCGCATCTCCGAAATCGCGCCTTCGTGCAGCACCATGCCGCCGATGAGCTGGACGTCAAAATGGCGTTGCCCGAGGGTGCGCTTGGCCGCCTCGCGCACCGTGGCGAAAGCGGGAACGAGCAGATCGTCGAGCGACTTGCCGGCGGCGTGCTCTTCGCGGAACTGGCGGGTGCGATCCCGCAACTCATCATCGGTCAGCGCTTCGACGTCCGCCTCCAGGGCGTTGATCGCGTTGACCTTCGGCGCGTAGGTCTTAAGCCGGCGATCATTCGCCGTGCCGAAAATCTTCTTGGCGAGTGCGCCGATCATTCTTGCGAACCTTTCTCCCGCGCAGCGTCTGCCGCCTTCTCGGCGCGCCGGGGAATGGGCGGCCGGCGGAACGTCACATAATGCATGAATAACATCCGCCCGCGCCATCGCGCCAACGGCGGGGCGCCAGGATCGACGCGGTATTTTCCGCCGGAGAGATAAGAGCCGCCGGAAACCTTGTCAATGAAGGGCCTTTCCCGCGTTAGGGCGCTTCATTGATCGGGCGCAGGGGCAGGGGCATCGCGCCCGCCTCGACGAGTCGCGAGAATAGACGCAGACCCACCGGCTCGTTGCCGTTGGGGTGCACGAGCACGATCGAGCCCGGGCGGGGCCGTAGCCCGAGCGCCAGCCAACTGTCCGCGCCGAGCGCCACGAGGTGGCGCGCGCGGAGCCCTTCGAGCAGGGCGGCGTCGGCGACAAGGCCTGGAAAGCGGAAAAAAACCGAAGGCGTCCCGCCTTCAGCGATGATGAGCTTTTCCGTCTCGAAAATCTCCTGATCAAGATCCACGCCCCGGCGCAGGAGATAGTTCCGCTGGTCCGGAAGGCGGGCGACATAGGGGTGGCTGTAGGAATGATTGGCCCAGGCGATGGCGAGCGCCCCCGTCCGCTCCTTTTCGCGCAGCCAGGCGAAATCGGCGTGGTGACGCTGAAGCCAGGCTCCAGACACCGCCAGGGTCACGGGCGTATGCTGGCCTTGCGCGGCGAGCTTTTCAAAGAAGGCGCGATCGAGCGGCTTGCGCGTGGGACAAAGATCGCCGGTTACAAAGGCGCCGCCCCCGGCGCCGCGAATAAGGCCTGCGTTGACAAGGGCTGGCGGACGCGTTGGATCATCTGGCGGATGCAGCGCTTTGAGATAGCGCGTCTCTGCCTGCGCCGCATCGCTCGTCTCTTCGCAGCGCCAGCAGGCGGCGCGCTCAAACGACGTCTGCAGCGACTGCGGGTCGACGGTGAGGAGCAGTGGCGCGCCGTCGACGTTCATCCGTCGGATCGCGAGCCGCGATACCCCCTCCTTGGCGCAGAGGTCGAAAATCGGCGCATAGGCGCGCACCCGCTCACGCGTCGGCGCGGGTCTGGGCGTGATCTCGACCGGAGCGCAGGCGCTGTCTTCGCCGCGCGCCGTTGCGACGCCGGCGACGCACGCCCACAATAGCAAACCGATTACCCGTCTCATGGCGCGATCATGAACAAGAAGGAAGACAGTGAGAAGATCGCCCTTTCGGTCGAGTCGGCGGAGTCGGTCGAGCTCGCGGCTATGCTCGGCGAGGAGGTCGCGCGCCAGTTCAGTCCGCGCGACGAAACGCCCCTCTGCATCATGGCGCGTGATGCGCAGGGGACGCTCATCGCCGGGCTGAACGGCGTCTGCCACTGGCGCTGGCTTTACGTTCGTCATCTTTGGGTTAAGGCGCCGCAACGTGGGCGCGGCTGGGGGCGCCGGCTGATGGCGGAAGCCGAGCGGCTGGCCAAAGACCGCGGCTGCGTCGGGATCTACGTCGACACATTCGATTCGCGAGCGGCCGCCTTCTATGAAAACCTCGGATTTGCGCGCGTGGGAGAGATCGTCGGCTTTCCCCCTGGACATCAGCGGCTGTTTTTCAGGAAATCGCTGGAATGACAAATATGATGAGGGCGATGATCCTCCAGCGGCCGAACACGCCGCTGATCATGGAGGAGCGACCCCTCCCGCGCCCGGGAGCTGGAGACGTGCGGCTCAAGGTCGAGGCTTGCGGCGTTTGCCGCACCGATCTCCACGTCGTCGACGGCGAACTAACCCGGCCGAAGCTTCCGATCGTTCCGGGCCACGAAATCGTCGGGCGCG
>JALHNR010000089.1 GCA_022843525.1 Methylocystis sp.
GCAAGCGAGCAAGAACGGGCCTTTTGCTCGAGTGAGCAAGCGAGCAAGCAAAGACATTAATTATATAAAACAATGATATACAAAAATCGTCTGCTCGCTCTTACTCGCTTTTTGCTCGATGTTCGCTCGCTCCTTTTTACCCCCTATTTTGGGGCGAGCGAGCAAACACGAGCTTAACCGTATTCTGGAGCCGAACGCCTAAAGGCGGACCTTTGAGAGTGTTTTTCCGGCGCGGACCTTTCGGGGTAGCCGCGAAAAAGGAAAGCCCGCCGATCGGGGCGGGCGTTTCGATTTTGATTTTGATAGCACGCCAGTCGAAATCACACGTCGGCGTCATCTTCCTCGGCCACGGCTTCGAAAGTCCGCTTCGCGGCCGTCTCTGCCTCCGCCAACTTTTGGCGTCCGGCGTCCGTCAGAACGCGCTTTCCGTCCATGAGTGCTAGTAGGCCCTGCTCCTTTAGCTTAGAGAGACGCCGCTGCGCGGCTGGTCTACTCACCCCCATTGTTTGGCTCAACGCATCCTGCGTCGCCTCGGGCGCGCGGCCGATAGCGTGAAGCCATCTGGCGTCCATTGACAGGGCGTCGCGTTCCTCTCTCGCCCTGGCGCCCGCCGCCGCTTCACTGTCCATGATCCGAGCAACCGGCAACCACCTGCGCCGCCCTTTGGCGTCAAGCAATGAAGACTCGAAACCCGAGATATCAAGCGAGATGGGGTTGAAGGTAGAACCTCGAAATTTGCCTTGATAGTGCAACGTAGCGACGTTGCTGTTTTGCGGCTTCCAAAGCGTGTAGTTGCCATCCACGTAATTGAGCAGCGCGCCGCCGCCATACGGGACTAATTTGTCCTTGTCCGCGCCCTTAACCGGGTGAGCCGCCATGATGACGCTCGGGCGGCCATCAAGCTTGGTGATCGGGTGAATTCCTTGGGCGAATTTCTTGACTTGATCGTTCGAGTTCGAGTCGTCGCCCTGAAAAGCCGCCTGCAAAGTGTCGATTATTGCGAGGGCATATGGGCCGCTCCGCTCAGCGTTCTTGCACAGCGCCCTCGGATCGCGGAGCACGTCGAGAATGTCAAAGTTTGCGTTGATGGTGCCGAGTTCGATTCTATGCGCTTCCGCGGCGGCCATCAATTTCACACGGAAATCGTCCGGGTTTTCGAATGAGCAATATAGCACCCGGCCTCGCGGCGTTTCTCTTCCAAATACGTCATCTCTTCCCGCTGCGACCGCGAGCGCTAGTGACGCCAGCATAGTCGTTTTACCCGCGCCTGTCGGCGCGGTCATCGTGTAGAGTTTCGCGCGCTCGATAACGCCGTCCAACAAGAATTCGACAGGTGTGTATTCCGCACAAAACTCAATCAGGGATTTGACGCCAACCTTTTTGGGCGATGCGGATTGATCCGCGCCGTCTTCGCCCTCGACCGCAGTGAAGACACTGCCATCTGACGGCACGTGTTGGGCGTAATAATTCATTTGCGCCTTCGCAAACTCGCGAGCTATATCGCGTGTGTCGTATCGGCCTTTCTGCGCTTCCGTTGGGCGCTTGCGCTTCTCAGGATCGAACGTCCCGGCCCCTTCAAACTCGCTAAGGAACGCCGCATAATGGGTGGCCGTTAGCTTTCCCGGAAAAGCCATCGCCAGATGATTTGCCAGCGCCATCCGAGCCGCGGAATGGTCGCCGTCTACATCGGACTCCCACGCGGAGCGCAAGCGCTCGTTCTCACTTAGCGCAGAGTCGAAATCAAATTCCCCAATGGGGGATACAATTTCATCGAACGATGGAATCGGCGCGCCGTCGATTTCCGCGCGCAGCTTCGCAACCTCTATGTCGTCAACATCCGACGTCGCCTTGCTGCGGTTCGCGGCGACCCATTCGAGCAACACCTGCGGAACTGCGGGAATCGCCTTCGAAGCGTAAGCCGTGGCGAGGTCTGGCGTCCCTTCGATCGCGGCATACTCACGACCATCGGTCAGCAAAGTGTTGGGGGCGACCGTCTGCCCGCCTGCGGCGCGAAGGTCTATGCCGGCGACCCTCGTTCCGTCGTCGGATTTCCAGCGCTTCAAACCCGCCGCCGTTCGCGTCGGCGACGCCGCGTCGTCCGCGAAGTAAACATGCCCGCCCCCACTTTGCGTTTTCACTTGGGGACATTGCGAGAGGTCGATATCGTTTTCCTCGCAAAAATCGCGAAACCATTCGACGGCTTCAGCGCCATCGCAATCGATCACAAACAACTCGCTTGGCCCGGTCGATATCGACCAGCCGTAGGGCGTGCGTCCCACATCGATTGCCTCGGCAATTTTCTTCAAACCGAAGCGATCACGTGTCGCGCCTATATATGCCGGTTCGCGACCGTCATGCTCTTTACGAAAATCCGCGACAACCGCGGCGCGCTCTTCCTCTGTCAGTTCCGAGGCGAGCCGTGTCCAGGCGCTCGCAATCGGCCTTTTCTTCCTTTCCGGCGTCACGTGAACCGGAAACACGGTGAGTCCTGCGTCAACTAGCCGGCGGCCGTTGTCGCGGTTCGCGCGCAAGATTTCAGGCATTGATTTACGATTGCCGGAAGGCGTCACGGCGCCAGAATTATCTGTCAGGTTATCCTTGACAATGTTATCGCTAGGCAATATGTGAAACTCCGATTATTGCTATGGACTCAACCCGGCCGCGCGCCACGCGAGCCGGGCTCTTTTTTGTTGTCAATTGCCGGCGGCTGCGGCTTCAAATTCAACTCGCGCAGCCGCTATCGCTTCCTCGGGCCAGCCCAATGCGCGCGCACGAATTTCGTTGGCGCGCAACCAAGCCTCGCGTTCCGAAATTTCCTCGCCGTCCGCGTTCGATTGCTCGTGCAAACGCCGCGCAACCGATATGAGATGTTCGCGAGTCACGATTGCCGCAAACGCGTCTGTTCCTACAGCCGCACTATCAATCATGTCGTCCGGGTTCGCCCCCGATCGGGGCGGCGAGCCTTCGGGCGTAAAGTCGATTCGCATTGGCGGCGCGTTCGGGTCTGTCGGATAGAGGAACTTCAAGTCCGGGAGGCCCCACGGGGTCTCATCGTCGCTGTGTCGATACGTCGGGATGTGATCGAACTCGTCGCGATGGTTAGCCTCGACGAAAGAGATATCGCTCGCGGGAACGAGGATCACGTCTTCGCCGCTAACCGAGAGAAGAGGAACAAAGTGCATTGTGCTGCTCATTCGGTCGCCCCTCAGTGTTCAGCAAACGGCCGGCCCATGTGAAGGGCCAAGTCGCGCTGAGCCTGAAGCTCATGGCGCGCGTCATGGGTGCGGCTGCGTTCTTCCGATACCTCGCGGAAGATCGTGCGCTCGGCGTCCGTTATGTCGCTCGCTTCAAGCGCGTCGCGCCAACGCAGAGCGAAGGTCACGTCGTCGACGGAAAGAAGATGGCGCCGGAGGTCGGCGCCATTGTCGTAAGGTTGCGCCATGTCACGCCACCTCGCGGTCGCGACACGCGATGACTTGCACGGGTTCATCGCCGCTACAGCCGCGACTGCGGCGCGGGGGCGACCATTTACGCTGCAAACGGTCGGCGACTGCTTCAATGGTCGCGGTCGGCTCAAGCCCCAACGCCGCGCGCAAATCGTCCGGCGCGTCGGCTTCAAGCCGAAGGTCGTCAAGGATGCGGCGCTGTTCGCTGTGATGCGGCGGTTGTCTGCCGCGCAGCGCCGCCCGGATTTGCGCGAACAGCGCGATTCGCACGTCATGCTTTTCGAGCAGCCACGCGCCAAAAGCGCGCAAATCGCCGCCGGTCATGCCGTCGCGAAACGTCGAAATTTCATCGACAGCTATGCCTTTGGTTGGCGGGCTTTTGAGCGCGGCACGATGCGCGGAGCCGATCGGCCGAACGCCGCGAGAGGCGATGACGGCGGCCTTGAAGGTGTCAACGGCAGAGGTCATTAGCGCGCCCCCGCAAGCTTGCGCGGGCGGCCTCGCCCCATGGCTGGCGCGTTTCCGCCGGCCTCAGCGACACGGGCGCGAGTCGTCGCATCTCGGCGAGACAAGCCCTCGCGCGCAACACGCGCCACCTCTTCAGCGGGGATGAGTCGTTTACCGCCGATCATGACGGATTGAATCTCGCCGCGCGAGATGTATCCGAATGCGGTGGAGCGGCCCATGCGCAGCGCGCCGGCTACTTCAGGGATGGTCAATAATGTGGGAGTCATTGGACTGCCCTCCAGGTGCGTGTGCGGAACTGAGTTTGCGACGCACGCACCTCGGGCGTCGGCTCAGTTCACGCACCCCTAAAGGGCTTCTCGACGGCGCTCATGCCCTTCCCGCCTCTTGCGACGGGATACGCAACGGACCGTCCTAGTCTGGCCACCCGCCACGGGGTCGGCTCAGTCGGGCCGCCCGTGACAGCGGCCCCCTAAATCACCGCAGAGCGCGAGCCCCTAGAACGGCGACATACAGTTAGTATCCCCCCGTTCCAAAAACATCAATAGTTAGTGGCGTAGATTTTTTACGATTGTGGGGCTGCTCATGGGTTTGAGTTATCCACAGGATAGCTAACTGATATTAAAAGACGTTTGCAGCCCACCGTCTCCGCCAATCCAGATATTCTTCTGCCGCCCCTGCCCATCGACGGACTCCAGCAGGCGGTCAATCGCGCCCACGTCGCTCGAGGACAGACGAGCGCCTGGCCCTCCGCCGTGACATCGACGCGAAGCTCACACGATCGCGAGATAGGCGCTGAACGCGGCGATGGTGAGCAGCAACACGGCGAGGAAATACAGGCTGACGCTCGTCGCGCGCGCCGTATAGGGCGCGTCGCGCGCGAGCAACCGTGCGGTATGGATGAAGCGGATCGTTGAAATGACGATCAGCATCACGCCTGCGCCGATGAGCGCCGCGCCGCCGTAACGGCTCGCCGGATGTTCCAAACGATGGAGGTGCAGTCGTTCGGCGTCAACGGTCACCGCGCCGGCGATGGTCAACAGGAAGAGATTGAATCGCTCGATGACGAAGCCGAGAGCGATGACCGCAATGCCTGTTCGAACCCAAGCGAGGAAGGTCCGCTCATTGGCCGCGATATTGGTGTAATCGCGAATCATACTCCCTCCTTCGCACGAGCGCCGCGCCCCGCGTCATTGCCGCAGCGGCGGCGAATGCCTATAACATTGCCAGACGCGGCGGGAGCGCCGCCCATTCCTCTAAATGCGAGACGACATGCCCTGGAGCGATCAAGGCGGGCCGCGCAATCAAAATAACAATCCCTGGGGACAGCCGGGTGGTCCCTGGGGACAGGGCTCAGGCGGGCAGCCGCCAGACCTTGAGGAGATGCTGCGCCGCAGCCAGGAAGGCCTGAAACAGATCCTGCCGAGCGGATTCGGCGGACGTGGGCTCGCGATACTCGTGCTGGTCGCCGTGCTCGCATGGCTGCTCTCCGGGCTTTACACCGTCGGACCCAACGAGATCGGCCTCAATCTGATCTTCGGAAAATACATGGGAAAGACCCAGGCGGGTCTGAACTACAATCTTCCCGGTCCGATTGGATCCGTCGTCAAGCTTGCGGTTACCGACCGTAACATCACCGACGTCGGTTTCCGCGAAGAGCCGAACGTCGTCTCGGATGGGCGTCGCCGAGGGTCGGTCACCGCGCCTCGAGGGCCGGAAGCGCCTGAAGAAAGCCTGATGCTGACCAGCGATGAGAACATCGCCGACGTCAAGTTTCGCGTCATTTGGCAAATTGATCCGGCGAAGCCGGAAGACTACGCCTTCAACGTCGCCAATCAGGCCGGAACCGTGAAGGCCGTGGCCGAAAGCGCCATGCGCGAGATCGTCGGCCAGACGCGAATTCAAAAGATTCTGACCGCCGATCGCAAATTGATCGAGCCCGCCAGTCAGGCGTTGATGCAGAAGGTGCTCGACGACTATCACGCGGGGGTGCTGGTGCTGCAGGTGCTCTTGCTGTCGGTCGACCCGCCGCAGCAGGTGATCGCGGCTTTTCGCGACGTGACCGCCGCCCAGCAGGATTTGCAACGTCTCGGCAACGAGGCCGAAGCTTACGCCAACCGAGTCGTTCCGGAAGCGCGCGGCGGCGCCGCACGCATTCTGCAGGAGGCCGAGGCCTACCGCGAACAGATCGTCGCGGAGGCGCGCGGCCAAGCGTCGCGTTTTGAGCAGATTTACGCCCAATATAAAAACGCGCCGACGATCACCCGACAGCGTCTCTATCTCGAAACCATGGAGCGCGTGCTGGGGGGCTCAGAGAAAGTCATTCTCGACGATTCATCGAAAGCCGGCGGCGGCGTGACGCCCTTCGTGCCCCTGCCCGCCTTTACGCCCTTCCAAGGAGGCCGCAAATGAGGTCTGGCCTTCTCTTCGCGCTCGCCGTCGCGCTGCTTATCGGCGTCATCGCCGTCGGCGGCGCCCTGTTCACCGTATCGCAAACCGAACAAGCGGTGGTGCTGCGGTTTGGCGAGCCTGTCCCCGGCCGGGGACTGATCACCGAGCCCGGCCTCCACTTCAAGTTTCCGCTTGTCGAAAATGTCGTCACCTTCGACAATCGCATTCTCGACGTTGAAAGCCCGAATCTGGAAGTTCTCGCCGCCGACAATCAGCGACTCGAGGTCGACAGCTTTATCCGCTATCGCATCGTCGACGCGTTGCGGTTCTATCAGACCGTTAACAGCGTCATGGGCGCGAACAATCAGCTGGGTTCGGTGTTGAACTCCGCCGTCCGACGCGTGCTGAGCGAAGCCAACCAGCAGCAGATCGTGCGCGACGAGCGCGCCGGGTTGATGGTAAAGATCAAGGAGCAGGCGGACCGCGAGGCGCGGAAGTTCGGCGTGCAGGTCGTCGACGCGCGCATTCGCCGCGTCGATCTCCCGCAGCAGATCTCGGAAAAGGTTTTCGGGCGCATGCAGACTGAGCGCCAGCGCGAGGCCGCCGAATACCGCGCCCAAGGTTCGGAGCAGGCGCAAAAAATCACCGCCAAGGCCGATCGCGACGTCGTTGTGCTGAAAGCCGAAGCGCAACAGAAGGCCGATCAGATGAAGGGCGAAGGCGACGCCGAGCGCAACCGCATCTTCGCCGAAGCTTTTGGCCGGGATCCCGACTTCTTCGCTTTCTATCGGTCGATGCAAGCCTATGAGAGCGCGTTCAAGCCGGGGGAGACGCGGTTCTTGATCAGTCCGCGTTCGGAATTTTTCCGTTTTTTCTCAGCTCCGGAGGCGAGCGCCGCGCTGAGCGCGGACCAATCGGAACCGGAGCGAAGCCCAAAAAAATGACCCGCAAGCGCGTGCGTTGAGCCGCGCCCGGGCATATTTGTCCCTCGACAGGAGACATAACGCATGACGTCCGCACTTCGTCGCGCTGCGAGAGCGATCCTCGCGACCGCGCCCGCACTCTACCTCGTCGTCGCTCCGGCGCAGGCGAAAGGTCCCGATTCGCTTTCCGAACTCTCCACCCAGGTCTCGGACGCCGTGGTCAACATTTCCGCCACCACGGTCGATGCGAAACGCAGCGCCCGTAACGACGGCCCCAACCTGCCGCCTGGAGTCGGACCGGGCGCGCCCTTCGACGATCTCTTTGAGGAGTTCTTCCGGCGGCGTGGCCAGGGAATGCCGGAAATGCCGCGTCAGCGCCGATCGAGTTCGCTCGGCTCCGGTTTTGTGATTGATCCCTCGGGCATTGTGATCACCAACAACCATGTCATCGCCGACGCCAATGAGGTGACGGTGATCCTCAACGACGGCCAGAAGCTCAAGGCGGAAGTCCTGGGCAAAGACCAGAAAGTGGACGTCGCGGTTCTGAAAGTGAAGCCGGAAAAGCCGCTGAAAGCGGTCAAATTCGGCGACAGCGACAAGGCGAAGGTGGGCGACTGGGTGCTCGCCGTCGGCAACCCGTTCGGACTCGGCGGCTCGGTGACGGCCGGCATCGTTTCGGCGCGCAACCGCAACATCGATAGCGGTCCATACGACAACTATATTCAGACCGACGCCTCCATCAACAAGGGGAACTCCGGCGGACCGCTGTTCAACATGGACGGCGAAGTCATCGGCATCAACACAGCGATCCTGTCGCCATCGGGCGGCTCGGTCGGCATCGGATTCGCGACGCCGGCGAATACCGTGGAGCCCGTCATCGAACAGCTGCAAGCATTCGGCGAGACCCGCCGCGGCTGGCTCGGAGTTAGAATTCAGAATATCGACGACGCCATCGCTGAAACGCTCAGCCTCGGCGCGACGCGCGGCGCGCTCGTCGCCGGCGTCGACGACAAGGGCCCGTCTAAGCCGGCGGGGCTGAAGGTCGGCGACGTGATCGTCAAATTCGACGGCAAGCCGATCAAGGAGTCGCGTGACCTGCCCAAGCTCGTCGCGGCGACCCCGGTCGGCAAGGATGTCGAACTCGTCGTCGTGCGCAGCGGCAAGGAGCAGACCAAGACCGTCAAGCTCGGCCGACTTGAGGACGGGGAGAAGGTCGCGTCGAAGGACGGCGGCGACAAGGAGAAGTCCGAAAGCGGCGGCGATGGCTCCTCGCAGAGCGTGCTGGGACTGGAATTGTCGCGTCTCTCGGATGCGTTGAGGACGCGCTATCAGATCAAGGACACCGTTAAGGGCGGCGTTGTCATCACGGCCGTCGATCCGCGCTCGGAAGCGGCCGAGAAACGCCTGCAGGCGGGCGAGGTGCTGCTTGAGGTCAATCAGGAAGCGGTGAGCGACCCGGCGGATGTGCTCAAGAAAATCAAGAGCCTGAAAGGCGCGGGCAAGAAGACTGCGCTGCTGATCGTCGCGAACGGCCAGGGCGACGCGCATTTCGTCGCGTTGCCGGTGGAGTGACCACAACCCTCTTCCGCCTACGGCGGGAGAGGGACTTCACCTCGCCGCGCCGATCGTTAGCGCGCCCTCCCGCGACGCGCGAGGATGGCCACGGAAGCGCGTGTCACGCCACAAACTCCTCGCGCCTATACCCCTGCGCATACAGCAGCGCCGTCAGATCGGCGTGGTCGACGCGCGCATCCGCCGCCTGCGCCACTTTCGGCTTGGCGTGAAAGGCGACGCCAAGACCAGCCTCGCGTAGCATCTCGAGATCATTGGCGCCGTCCCCCACTGCCAGCGTCGCGTCTCGCGACAGCCCTCGCGCCTCGCGCAGTTCGACAAGCGCCGCGCGCTTGGCTTCGCTTCCCAGGATCGGCGCAACGACCGCGCCGGTCAGCGCGCCGTCAGCGATTTCGAGACGATTGGCGCGCGTCTCATGAAAGCCGATGCGCTCAGCGACGGGCTCTGTGAATTGCGCGAAGCCGCCAGATACAAGCGCCGTATGGGCGCCATGCGCCCGCATGGCGCCCACAAGCTGTCGCGCGCCGGGCGTCAGCGTGATTCGCGTCAGCAGGGATTCGACCTGCGCCAGAGTCACGCCAGTGAGCAACGCGACGCGCTCCCTCAAAGCGCCTTCGAACGCAACCTCGCCGCGCATTGCGCGCTCGGTGATCGCCGCGACATGCTCACGCAAGCCGACGAGGTCAGCAAGCTCGTCGATGCACTCCTGCCCGATCATGGTCGAATCCATGTCGGCGACCAGCAGTTTCTTGCGCCGCCCCGTCGTCGGCTGAACGATGACGTCGATCGGATCGTCCGCGACCGCAACCTGCAGCCGCGCGCGCAAGTCGGCAAGGTCATGCCCCGCCCCCGACAGGAAAACGTCAACGGCATGATCGGGCGCGAGCCAGTCACGCCCCGCGTCGCTCAATCCAGCGTCGTATAGCGCGCCCGACACTGCGCGCTCGTTGAGCGCCGCGCCCCGTCCGGCGACGAAGGTCGCGACGTAGCCGATGGGCTTTGACATCTCCACCGTTTCAGCGGCAATAGCGCCATGCGCGCACGCGCCATTCTCATTGCAGGTCCAACCGCTTCGGGCAAGTCCGCGCTCGCGCTCGCGCTCGCGCGCCGCCGGCGCGGCGCGGTGGTCAACGCCGATTCGATGCAGGTCTATCGCGACCTGCGGATCGTCACTGCGCGCCCGACGATCGAGGAGGAGAACGCCGCGCCGCATCTTCTCTTTGGCCACGTCGATGCGGCGACGAACTATTCCGTCGGGCGCTGGCTCGAGGATCTCACACGCGTTCTGCGCGACCTCGACGCGCGCGAACTAACGCCGATTCTCGTCGGCGGCACGGGAATGTATTTCCGAGCCGCGCTTTACGGGCTTTCAGACATTCCCGCCGTTCCCGGCGACGTGCGGGAAACGATGCGCGCCTGGGCGCAGGACAAGACCCCGCAACAGCTTCATGCCGAACTTGCCGCGCGCGACCCTGCAACGGCCGCCGTGCTGCGTAAAACCGATCCGCAGCGGCTGTTGCGGGCTTTGGAAGTCCTGGAGGCGACAGGCAAGCCGCTCGTTTCCTTTCAAGGTCCGCGGAGCACGCCGCTTCTGAAGGCGTCAGAATGCGCGGCCTTTTTCCTCGCGCCCGAGCGGGAGACGCTTTACGCGCACATCGACGCGCGCTTCGAGAGGATGACGCAAGCGGGCGCGCTCGACGAGGTCGCCGCGCTCAAGGCGCGCGGACTCGATCCCTCGCTGCCGGCGATGCGCGCGCATGGCGTGCCCCACCTCATCGCTTATCTCGACGGACAACTGACGCTTGCCGAAGCGATCCTGCGCAGTCAGCTCGATACGCGCCGTTACGCCAAGCGTCAGTTCACTTTCGCGCGACACCAGCTCCCGAGCTTCGAATGGACTGCGGCCAAAGCGCCGCTGGGCGATGTCGAAGACGCGCTCAGCTCATGCGCGCGACCCACATCTGGAACAGAGTGAGAATGATCTCCATGGCGATCAATATGATGATCGTCCACTCGAGCCGAACGGAACGCGCCGCGTCGATGAGATCGGTCAGCGCGCGGGCGGTTTCGCCAATCACATCGATCTTGGCGTTGAGCGTGCGCGCCCGCGGCGTGAGGTCATACTCGTCCTCCAGTCGCGCATAGAGCCTTTCGAGGTCCGGCCGATCCCAGAGCACGTCCGGCTTGTCGTCGACGGCGACGCGACCTGAAACGCGATGCCGCACGAGCAGAGTCTGGCCGATGAGCTCCAACATGGATTTGCGCTTCCATGGCGGGCTTCCCCTCGCCGCAAGCTCGGCGGCGAAGGGCTCGATCGTGTCGAAGACGGCGTTGACGCGGCGCTCGTCCCGCCCCAGGGCGACGCTTTTCGCCAAGACGTCGGCGATTACCAGCAACCGCGCTTCGGAAAGGTCCTTTGCCGCCAGGCGACCGTCCGGCAGCGCCTTCTCCTCGCCGTCGGGAGTCGCTTCGATGATCAACGTCTCGTCGTCGCCACGCGACGCGCCCGCGACGCGAAGGCCGATCTTTTGGACGATCTCATCCTCCTCCAGCGGCGAAAGGCCGAAGAGAACGGCGACCCCGAAGCGGTAGAGCACAGCGAATCCGCTCTGCCCGGCGTGGAACGCGAGAGGCGCCGTAGAAACGAGATCCGCCCGTTCGAGCCCGTCAGTGTCGATCCGCTCGCCAAGCAGCAAGGCGCGCGCCGTCAGCGCCTGCCGGCTGATCGTGGTCGTCGCGGGCGGATTTATTGTTTCGACCATTTGCTGACCTTGTGGGTTGCAAGCGCAATTATATCTCTGACGCGCGCCCTCGTTCTGCTCGCCTTGCGTGACGCTGGCAAAAAAGCTAGCAAGCGGCAAGGTCGCGGGAGAGATCACCCTTATGACTTATGTCGTCACGGAAAACTGCATCAAGTGCAAGTATATGGACTGCGTTGAAGTGTGTCCGGTGGACTGTTTCTACGAAGGCGAGAATATGCTGGTGATCCATCCGGACGAGTGCATCGACTGCGGCGTCTGCGAACCCGAGTGCCCGGCAAACGCCATCAAGCCCGATACGGAAGAGAATCTCGAACAGTGGCTGCAGCTTAACGCCGAGATGGCGCAGAACTGGCCCAATATCACCCTCAAGCGGGAACCGCCTTCGGACGCCAAGGAATGGGACGGCAAGCCGGGCAAATTCGAGCAGTTCTTTTCGCCGGAGGCTGGCGAGGGAGACTGAACGGCGTTCGGCGTCAATCTGGCGCCTAACTTGCGTAGGATGACTTTCCACATCCTTAATTTATTGAAAATGTCAGAAGCTATAATAGGTTAGCGTAGTTCGTGGCCTCAGCCCGGGCACCGCTCGCGCGCATATGCCTTTGATTTTCACGCTTCGGCGTGTTATAAA
>JALHNR010000090.1 GCA_022843525.1 Methylocystis sp.
CTCTATGCCGCCGGCGCGACCGGCGGCGAGGAAGCCCTGCACATCGAACTTGTGGGCGCCGTCAATGCGATCTTGACGCAGGTCGCCGAATCCCTGGCGAAGCTCGCCACGCCCGCAGCGCAAAAAGCGGACTAACATTTATGAAAAGCAAATATGCATCTGCGCTGGCGGTGATCGCCGGCGCGATCGCCGCCGCTCTGACGCCGCCCTCGACGCTGACGCCGTCGCAGTGGGCCGCTCAAAAGCTTGTGCTCGTCGAGGGGCCGCGCGCCGGCCAGCTCTGGGACCCGGCGCAGGCGCCCTACATCTGCGCGATCATCGATACGGTGTTCTGCGGCCCGCACACCAAGGGCACGGTGCGCAAATCGGCGCAGACCGGGTTTACCCAGGGACTCACCGCGATCGAAGGGTGGATCGCCGCCGAAAATCCGGCGCGCACTCTGCATGTGCTGCCGACGACGGGCCTGGCGCTGTCCTACAATCGCGAAAAGCTGCAGCCCGCGATCGACGCGACGCCGACGCTCCGTGCGCGCATTCGCGATCTCTCGAGCCGCAGCATGGTTGGCTCGTCGTCGCTCTACAAAAACTTTCCGGGCGGCTCGATCGCCATCACCGGCGCCAATTCGGCAGCGGAACTGCAAGCGCGCACGATCAAAAATGCGCTGTGCGACGAAATCGACCAGTGGCCGAAGGATCTCGACGGCCAGGGCTCGCCCATGGCGATGGTCGACGCCCGCCAGATCGCCTTTCACGCGACGCGCGACTATCGCAAGCTGCAGGGCGGAACGCCGACGCTTAAAGGCGCGTCGCTCGTCGACAAGGAATTCGAGGCCGGCGATCAGCGCTATCAGCATCTGCCGTGCCCGCATTGCGGCGAGCGCATTCGGCTGATTTTCGGCGGCTATGCCGACGGCGCAAGCGGCGTCGGGCTGCGTTTCAATCGCGCCGCGCCCTATGACGCGCATTACGTCGCGCAGTGCTGCGGCGCCCGCATCGATCATTGGCAGAAAGAAGGTATGATCGCCGCGGCGCTCGACCTGCCGGATTACGGCTTCATCGCCGAGCGCCCCGAGCTCGGGCGGCATCCTTCCTGGCATATCGACGCGATCGCCTCGAATTTCACAACCTGGGACAAGATCGCCGAGACCTTCGTCACTTCCGGCGACGATCCGCAGAAGCTGAAAAGCTTCTACAATCACTGGCTCGGGCTCGCTTACGAGGAAAAGTCCGACGCGCCCGACTGGCAGGCGCTTTATAAGCGCCGCGAGCCTTATGCGGAGCGCGTCATCCCTGCCGATGCGCTGATCGTCACCATGGGCGTCGACGTGCAAAAGCGCGGGCTCTATGTCGAAATGGTCGGCTGGACGGCGGACCGCCGCAGCTACACGCTGTTCGCGAGCTATATTCAAGCCGGAACGATCGAAAAGCCCTCGGATACGTCCGACCCGGACGATCCATGTTGGAAACGGCTGTCCGAGCTGCATGAGGCGCCGCTTGTCGATTCCTACGGCGGAAAGCGACGCATCGATGCGACGGGCATCGACTGCCGTTACAACGCCGCCGTCGTTTATGATTGGGTGCGACGCCATCACGGCGCTTACGCCATCCGCACCGAGGAAGGCTGGGCGCGCGCGGCGCTTTCCGCGCCGCAGCTCGTCGATTTCGACTGGCGCGGCAAGCGCATTCGCAAAGGCGTTCAGCAGTGGAAGGCCGGCTCCTACAATCTCAAATCGCGGTTTTACGCCTATCTCAATCGCGAAGCGTCAATCGGCGATGACGGCGTCGTCGTCGCGCCGGCTGGGTTTTGTCACTTCGGCTCATTTTTGCCGGAAGGCTATTTTCGGCAGATCACGTCGGAATATATCGGCCAGGACAAGGCCGGCAATCGCATTTGGAAACAGCGCGAGGAAGACAATCACTGGCTCGATTGCCGCGTCATCGCGATGAGCCTCGCCTTTGGCGCGCCGGTGTTCGACATCGGCAATCGCCCGGAAAGCTTCTGGCGCGATCTCGCTTATGAACGCGGCGCGCCCGACTCGGTGCTAGCGCCGCTGCTACGCGCCGCAGACGCCGTTCGCGTGGCGGAAACGCCCGCGCCGGCGGAAATCAGTGTTGCGGAATCAGAGGCTGCGCCGCCCTCGGCGACGTCCGGCTGGTCGTATTCTGGGGGGTCTTGGCTGTGACGCCCGAACAAATCGACGTCGCAATCGATGCGCTTGAGACGGCGCTCGCCGCCGGCGAACTGACGGTCGAATATGCCGGCCGCCGCGTGACCTACAAGTCGCAAGACGACATTCTCAAGGCGCTGGAATATTTCAAGCGCCAGAAGCTTCAGATTCCGGCGACCGGCCCCGTGTCGTCGTCGGTCGATCGCGGCTCATATGCGGCCTTTTCGCGAGACTGAATGACCTTCCGCCCCAATCTCATCGATCGCGCGCTGCTTGCCGTTGCGCCGGTCTCCGGCTTGCGCCGGCTGCAGGCGAAGGCCGTTGCGCAGGAGCTTATCCGCGCCTTCGACGGCGCGTCGCGCGATCGTCGGCTGGGCAATTGGCGCGTGTCGGCGAACGGGCCGCGCGCGGAAGGCGTCGGCGCGCGCGATCTGCTGCGCTACCGGGCGCGCGATCTCGATCAGAACAACAAAACGGTGCGCGCCGCGAAGCTGCAATTTCAGGGACAGGTCGTCGGTTATGGCATCGTGCCGCGCGCCGTCGACTCGCGAAAAACGCTGCGCCAAAAGGCGAACGACGCCTGGGCGCGCTTCGTCGAGACATGCGACCCGGAAGGGCAGCAGGACTATTACGGCCTGCTGTCGATGACGGCGGGCTCAATGTTTATCGACGGCGAGTGCCTGCATTTGTGGCTCGATAAGGACGGCCAGCCGTTCTCGCAGATCCGCGTGCTCGAGACGGACCACCTCGACGACTCGCGCACGCTCAAGGCGCTGACGCAGACGGATCGAACCGGCGACGGCATCGAATTCGACAAATGGGGGCGGCGTCTCGCCTATTGGCTGTGGCCGGTTCACCCCGGCGAGTCGGACGTCATTCGAATTCCCGGCAATTCCGAAAGGATCGACGCCAAATATGTCGATCACTTTTTCCACGTCGCCAGGCCTGGCCAAACGCGCGGCGTCTCATGGCTGGCGCCGTCGATCGTCGGTCTCCGCGGTCTCGACGACGTGATCGAAGCCATGATTTGGCGCAAGCGTATCGAGGCCTGCATCGGTCTCGTCGTGCGCACGCCAGAGGCGCAAGGCGCCGCGCCGCTGGTCGGGCAGCAGGCGACCGACATCAACGGGCGGCGCGAGGAAACGCTTTCTCCCGGCAAAATTCTTCGCTTCGGGCCCGGCGAGGAAGCGACGGCATTCGAGCCGTCGAGCTCCGGCGATACGCTCGAATTCATGCGCTCGCAGCTTTACGCTTTCTGCGCGACGACCGGCGTCGCCTATCACGAAGTCACCGGCGACGCCTCGCAAGCCAATTACTCCAGCATGCGCGCTGCGAAGGTGGCGGGCTATGTGCTGATGGACCTCGTGCAATGGCTCGTCATTGCGCCGCGCGTCAAAGCGGCGTGGCGGCGGGTGATGGAGCGGGAATACGCCATCACCGGCGACAAGCGTTTTCTCGACGTGCGCTGCGAACTGGCGATGCCGGTTCGCCCCTGGGTGGATCCGCTCAAGGACATCATGGCGAAGGTGATGGAGATCCGCGCCGGGCTGCAGAGCCAGCCGGACGCGATCGCCGAGCGCGGCGGCAATTGGGAGCAGCTCATCGGCGAGATTCAGAGCTGGATCGAGGCGACAGACGCCGCTGCGCTCGTCTTCGACACGGACCCGCGCAAAGTGAACCAATCCGGCGCGTTGCAGGCCGCGCAGGCCGCGCAAGCGGCTGGCGCCGCCGGCGATCAACAAAGCGCAAAGAGTTAGGAATCGGACATGGATAAGCACATCGAACTGCCGATGCAAACGCGTGCGGCGGAGTTGAGCGCGACGTCGTTTGACGCTTCCGACAACACGATTGAAGTCGTCTTTACGACCGGCGCGACGGTTAAGCGCCGTTCGTGGATGGATGGGCCTTATGACGAAGAGCTGATCGTCAGCGCAAACTCTGTCAGGCTCGAGCGGCTGAATTCTGGCGCGCCGTTTCTCGACACGCATAGTCAATGGTCTCTCAAAGACGTCATTGGCTCGTGCGTTCCTGGCTCGGCAAGACTTGAAGCCGGAAAAGGTCTAGCGCGAATCAAGCTTTCGTCGGCGCCCAGCGACGCCGATACTGTTGCGAAGATCAAAGAAGGCGTCATCCGCAATGTGAGCGTCGGCTACATCTCGCACGTCATCGAGAAGCAAGAGCGTGATGGCAGGCCGCCGCTGTGGCGCGTGACCGATTGGGAACCCTACGAGATCTCCGCCGTTCCATCCCCTGCCGACGCAGGATGCCATGTTCGGTCGAATGAAGAGCGTCAGTATCGCGCTTTGATTCGCTCTGAAAATGCGTTCGTTCACATCGCGCGCGCTCGTATGGCGATGATGCAGCGTTCTATTCAGTAAGCAAACACATCATCAGCAATTCGTCTCCGCCGTCGCGCCGCCGGGCGCGGGGGACGTATTTTGTCGCCCGGCATGGAGAAGGAAAATGCCTAAATTTATCGGAAAGCCGGCGGCGGAGCTTCGCGGCATCGTCGCCGATCTCACCGCTCTCGCCGCGGCGAAGATGGGTGAGCTCAAAGACGATATGAGCGAAGATCAGGTGCGCGCAATCGAAGCCGCGCATGGCGAAATCGTCGCTGATCTTGAAGACGCCAAGCGTGTCTTGTCCGAGCTTGAAAGCGACCCCGCGCGAGGAACTACTCCCACTCCTGCGATGGACGCGCGCGCGGCCGTCGCGATGCTGCAGCGCGCCGACTTCTATGGTCAGCGCGTCCTTGCCGAGCGCATGATCGGCGAAGGCCGCGACGAGGCGACGGTGATCGCCGCCGTGCAGGAAGCGCGCCGCCTCGCTGGCGACGTCGCCGCCACGATCGGCGGCCCGCGCACGCAGATCGGCCGCGACGAGACGGAAACGCGTCGTCGCGCGATGGAAGACGCGCTGGTCTATAACCTCGGCGGCTACGGCGACGGCGAGCCGAACGAGGCGGCCCGCGCCTTTGTCGGCAATCGCGACCTTGTCGAATTCGCCGCGGATCATGTCGGCCATCGTGGCCGGCTTGGCGGCTTCGCCGAGCGCGAGGACGTTCTCCGCCGCGCGTTCCACACGACGAGCGACTTCCCAATCCTGCTCGAAAACGCGTTCAATCGGTCGCTGCGCGCGCGTTATCTTGCGGCGGCGCCGACCTATCGCGCCATCGCGCAGCAGCGCACCTATATGGACTTCCGCGATCACATCAGCGTGCGCGACGGCGACTTCCCGCAGATGAAGGAAGTCAAGGAAACCGGCGAGATCGTCGGCGGCACCTTCAGCGAGTCGAAGGAAAAGACGGCGGTCAAGGCCTATGGCGTGCGCGTCGGCTTCTCTCGCCAGCTGCTCGTCAATGACAATCTCGGCGCCATTCAGCGCGTGCTGAACAATCGGGCCGAGGCGGTCGCGCGTTTCGAAGACGAGACGTTCTATGCGATGATGCTGTCGGCCGCCGGCGCTGGCCCGACGCTGCTCGAAACGAGCCGCGCCGTGTTCAATACGACCGACAAGACGCTTGCCTCGTCCGGCGCGGCGATCGACATCACGACGCTGAGCGCCGCGCGCGCCGAGATGCGCAAGAAAACCACCAAAGACGGCACGAAGCTGAATATCGCGCCCGCGATCCTTCTCGTCGGCCCCGCCTATGAGACGATCGCGCTGCAATACATCAGCTCGGCTTACGTGCCGAACCAGGCCTCGGTGATCAATCCGTTCTCCGACAAGTTGCGCGTCGAGGTCACGTCGGAGATCACCGGCAACGCCTGGTATCTGTTCGCGGAGCCGAGCGTTGGCTCCAATTTCGAATGGGGCCTGCTCGAAGGCTATCAGGCGCCACGCGTGCGCATGGATGAGCCGTTCGGCACGCAGGGAATATCTGTCTCGCTCGAGCACGACTTCGGCTGCGGCGCGATCGACTTCCGCTTCGCCTACCGCAATCCGGGCGCGTAACGAGTGACAGCCGGCGCTAAGCGCCGGCTCTTCTCCCCTCCATCTCGCGAGAACTGAAATGAAAAACTTCGTGCAAGAGGGCGACGCCGTCACCGTCGCCGCTCCTTATGACGTGCTTTCCGGCGCAGGCGCGCTGGTCGGCTCGCTGTTCGGCGTCGCCGCCTATGACGCGCTGTCCGGCGCCGATGTCGTGCTGCATACCTGCGGCGTCTTCGATCTGAAAAAGGTCTCGGCGCAGGCATGGACTGTTGGCGCCAAGATCTATTGGGACAACAGCGCCAAGAACGCGACGACGACGTCGACCGGCAATACGCTTATCGGCGTCGCGCTCAAGGCCGCCGACAATCCGTCTTCGACCGGCTATGTGCGACTGAATGAAGGCGCGCTGTTTGACGACGGCCTGCCGATTTCCGTCTCGATGGCCGCCGCCGCCGGCGCGGCCAATGTGACGGAAGTCACCATCACCGTGAAGGACGCCGCCAACAATACCGTCGCCGCCGTCCATCATATGGACGTTTGGCTTTCGGACGACGCGGACGGCGCAGGGCTCACCGGAACGACCGCCTCTGGCACCGTAACCAACAAGTCGGCGAGCGGCATCGTCCTTTCGACCTATACGGCTAAAAAGGCGCTTCGGGTGCAAACGCTCAAAACCGGCGTTTTCGTCCTGGAAATCACCGACACCGCCAAAACGGCCTTCATGGTGTGCGCTTCGCTGAATGGCAAGGCTGTCGTCGGCATTACGCTCGCGACTGGCAACTACGGCTGATAGCGGCTTATGACCTCCGCGTTCTCTGCAACAGAGGCGAGGGCGCTGGAGCGCGTCTTCGCCAAATTCGGCGTCTCGGCGAGCTATCTCTCGCCGGACGTCGTCGAAACGGCGTGCGTGGTCGTGATCAATCGCGCCGACGATACGACGACGCTGGGCAATGTGCCGATCGTCGCCGGTCAGATGATCGTCGAGGTGCGCGCGTCGGAGTTGCCCGCGCCAGTCAGGGGCGGCGTGTTCACCGCCGAGTCGCGCGAGTTCAAGATCGTCTCCGCGCCCAAGCGCGAGGATCCGTCCGGCCTCGTCTGGACATGTCTCTGCGACCTGCAGCCGGCCCTTTACGCATGATCACGGTCGAGATCGACAAGGGCGCGATATCCGCCGCGCTCGAGGAAGAGCGGGTTGCGCTGGCGAAGCGCGTGCGTCTGGCGACCAATCAGGCTGGGCGGGATCTGCTGATCGATCCGCTGCGCGCCATGACGCGCGAAGCGCTGAATTCGGCGAAACTGCCGACGACCTGGCGCGGCAATATCTTTCCAAAGGAAGAGCGCCACACGCTGACGCCGGCCTTTTTTGCTTTCTCGAAAGCGCCGCTGATCATGCAGGCGTTTGAGAACGGCGCCGAAATCAAAGCGCGCAGCGGCAAATATCTGGCGATTCCGACGATCGAGGCGGGCCGCAACGCGCGCCATGGAAGCCGAGGTCGACTGACACCGGAAAAATGGGTCAAGGAAAACAAGGTCGCGCTGATCTTCAGGCCGACGTCTTACGGCGGCGTGCTGATCGCTGAGCTGCAGAGATTTCGCACTGGCAAGCGCAAAGGCAAAAAGACGCGCAGCGTCGTGGCGCGACGCGATAAGCCGCAGGTGATGTTCATTCTTCTCAAACAGGTGCGGCTGCGCAAGCGCCTCGATCTTCAGGGCCTTGCCGATCGCGCCGGCGCGACATATCGCGCAACCTATGAGCGGGCGGCGAATAATTCATGAGCAGCGAAACCGAAGTCGCCATGCTGGCGCTGAAGGCGACGCTCGACGCTTCGGCCGATCTTCCCGCCGTGCGGCGCGATCCCGTGTTCGAGGATGTGTTCGAAGAACTGACGATATCAGATCCACTCTATGCGTCGATCGTGGCGCTAAGGCACGGCGAGGCAGTGGAAACGACGCGGCGCTTTGGAGATGGGCCAGACGCCTATGAACTTGTCCGCAACGCCGAAGTCGAGTTCTACGTTTCCGGGCCTGAAGGCGATGGCCTCAACGCCGCTTTCGATGATGGCGTGTCGGCGGTTTATGCGGCTGTCGAAGCCGACCCGACGCTCGGCGACGACGTTGTTCGCGCCGAGATTGTCGAACAACCGACGCTCGGGACAGATCAAGCAGGATCGAAAGCCGTGCTGACGGCGCTGATCCGCGTGCAACTCACCTATGTTTCGCCCAGGAGTTATTGATGACGCAAGACGATCCGGCATTCCCAATGCCGCCGCCGATCAAGCGCGCCGCACCCGCGCAGAAAGCGCCTGAATATGTTCTCGTGCTTGAGGATGCGGCCGGCTTTCGCGCCGGACAAGTCATCCTAAACACGGAAGAGACCGCAAAGGCGCTTGACGGCAAGTGCCGTCCAGCGACAGACGTTGATATCGGCGTCGCCGGCATCATGAGAAAGGTTTAACGCTATGGCGACCGCATCCATCGCGCTCGGGCAGCTTTCCGATCTGCTCTTTAAGGTTGAGTCCGCTTATGGGACCGCGCCCGCTGGGAATTTCCAGAAGGCGCATTTCTACAAGGCGAACCTTCGCGAGACGAAGCCGCTCGAGAACGACCCGATCATCGGCAACGCCTATGAGAATTTCCGCGATCAGGCGGCGTTCGCGCCGGCGCTGTCGGAACATGGCGGCTCGCTGGAATTGCCGCTCTGCCTCAATCAGATCGGCGATTGGCTGTCGCTCGTCTTCGGCGCGCCGGTCACGACGGGTTCGACCAATTACACGCACACCTTCAAATCCGGCTCGCTCACGCTGCCGAGCTATGCCGTCGAAATCAAGCCGATCGCCGGCGATTACCGGATGCACACCGGGCTCGCCGCGCGCAGCATGACGCTTGATCTCGCGGACGCCGCCGGCATGCAGCGCATGATGATCGACGTGCTCGGCTATGGCGAGGCGCTTGCCGGGTCAACCGGCGGCGGCACGCCGACGGCGCCGCGCACCTATGCGCCGTTCAAAGCAACCGGCGCCGCCGTGAAGCTCGACTCCGTCGCGGTGGGGACGCTGCTCTCGGCGCGCTTCACTTATGAAACCGGGCTGACACAGGACCGCTATATCGACACGTCCGACAAGTTCGGCGCGGCGGTGCTTGCCGAGCAGGCGCAGCTTACCGGCGAATTGCGCGTGCGCTATGCCGGATCGACTTATGATGCGCTCGCCGTCGCCGAGACTGAAAAAACGCTCGGCATTGAGTTCGTCGTCGGCGCGAACAATTCGCTGATCTTGACGTCGCCCGCTGTGCGCTTCGCGCGCGCCGGCGTGCCGATCGAAGGCCCGGGCGGCATCGAGCAGACGATTTCCTTTCGCGCGCGCCAGACGGCTGCGACGCCGATGCTGACGGCGACCCTCAAGAACCAAGTGGCGACCTATCCATGATCCGCATCGGCAAACCCAAAAGCGATCTCAAACTGCCGCTCGGGCCTGGCGCATGGATTGTCTATCGCGAGGCGACCAGCGTCGATCGGGAAGCGGCGCTGCACGGCGCGCGGGAATTCTTCAAAGCGATGCGCGCCGGCGCGCGGGCCATGTCGGAATATGGGTTCGACATTGGCTCGGCGGCGGCGCTCGATGCGGATGACGGGCTTGCGCAGGGCGTCTCCAAGCTGATTTTTAACACAGAGCTGTTCATGCGCTGCGTGTCGGCATGGGAGGGCGTCGGCGACGCCGACGGCGCGCCGCTCGAAATGACGCGCGAAAACGTCTCGGTGCTGCTGAAAGACGAAGTTCGCTACACGATCATTTCCAGCGCTCTTGAGGCGCGCCTTGTCACAATGGACGAAGAGGGAAACGGATCAGCGCCCTTGCCGAATGGCGCGGTGGCGGGGGCGTCGCCTATTGCCGAGCCTGCCGCGAGCTAGGATCGCCTTGCGCGCGCGGCAAGCCAGCCGCGGGCGGGAAAATGTGCCCGGAGCACGCACACGCGCCGCAGACCGTTGAAGGATCTGCCGCGCTCGACGCGTGCAGCGCGCCGGGCGTCATGAAGCGCGCCGGCATGGCCGGGCAGATTGTCGGCGTCGACTATGGCGCTGCGCGGTTGCTCGCAAGCCACTGCGACAAAGAGCCGTTTTTTGAATTTCTTCGCGCTGCCGAGCATGGGCTGCTCGCCGGCGTCGCCAAGAACAAAGGCTGATAAATGGCCGGCAAAACATCCGTCACGCTGCGCCTTGGCGTCGAAGGCGATGAGAAAATCCAAGCCGCGCTGCGCCAGATCGGCAAGACTGGCGATGAGGCGATGCAGGGCCTTTCCCGCGAAGCGCAGGCCGCGGCGCGGGCGTTCGATCGGCTGGAAAAGAGCGTCGATGCGCAGGCGCGCTCCGCCGCACAGGTGGCGCGCGCCTATGTGCAGAGCAACGCCGCGGTGGCCGCTGGCGTGCGCACGCAGGCCGATGCGCAGCGCGTGCTGGATCTGGCGGCCGAGCGACACCGGCGGCTTACGGGCGCGGTAAACGACAACGCCAAAGCCGCCGGTCTCGCGCGGCACGAGTGGATCAATCTGTCTCGCCAGTTTCAGGACATTGGCGTTTCGCTTGCCGGCGGGCAGTCGCCGCTGACGGTGCTGTTTCAGCAAGGCTCGCAAGTCGCCGACATCTTCGGTTCGTCTGGGGCCGGCGCGGCCGGCGCGCTTCGCTCATTTGGCGTTGGCGCGGTGCGCGCGCTCACCTCACCGATCGGCATCGCTGTCCAATTGACCGCCGCCGTCGCTGGCATTGAAATTGCGGCGTTGAAGGCGGAAAGCGCTCTTGCCAAGATCGGCGAAACGGCGAAACTGTCGGGGCTTTCGGCGGAGCAGATCCAGGGCGCGAAAATTGTCGGCGCCGGCGCGGGGCTCGACGAAAAAAGCGCGATTGGCGCGTTCGCCAACGCGTCGCAGCAGTTCGAGCAATTCGCCCGCAACGAAGGTGCGGTGAAAAGCGCGCTCGAGCGCATTGACACCGGATTTTTGAAGGTCGCCGACCGCGCCAAGACGGCCGGCGAATTCATCGACATCATCGAGCGAAAAATACGCGATCTGCCGCGCGCCGAGGGGATGAACCTCGCGCAATCGCTTTTCGGAGAAGATGCCGGCCGCCGCATGTTTGACGCGATCGAAAGCGGCGCAGCGTCGATGCGCGGCCTTGCCGAAGCGACGGGCCGAACAGGCGATCATCTTAACCAGGCGGCGCGCGCCGCGCACGAGACGCAACTGGAAATCGACCGCGCCGCGGCGGTCGCCAGCGACAAGCTGCTGCAAGCGTTCCAGGACCTTGGCGACCCGGTAAATTCGATTAAGCTCGGCTGGTATGAAATCGTCGGCTCGATCGCGCAGGCAGTTTCCGAATCGCAGAAGCTGCAAGGCTTTATGCGCGGCTTTCTGCATCCGATCGACACCGTTACAGAGCTGATCACGGGCGAGACGCCGTTCAAAGGCCGGCTTATCGCGCCGGGCGACGCCGGCATTGTCCAGCCGGAAACGGCTGGCGCTTCGCGCGAGCGTTTTGTGGCGCGCGCCGAAGCCGCAAAAGCGGCTAGGCGCAAGGCCACTAAGTCGCCTGAGGAACGCGCCGCTGACAAGTTCGCGGACATCGAATCTGATCTGCGCGGCAAAATCTCGCTTGCTTCGGTTGCCGCTGAGGGCGTGGAGCATGACAAAATCGCGCTGAAGATCAAAATTGCCAATGAGCAGCGCCGCATCGGCGTCGGCGCGACGCAGCAGCAAAAAGACGAAGTCGCTGCACTGGTGACGCAGCTCGACATCGCCGAGCGCGCGCAGAAAGCGGCGACCAAGGAAGCCGAAACCTGGCGCGATACGCTGCGCGAGGCCGGGGACATCTTCCGCGACGCGCTGTCGTCTGTCACAAATGACTTGCGCAGCGCTAAGAGCGCCGGAGACGCCTTCAAAAGCGTGCTCGACCAGATCGAGCGCAAGGCCATCGACATCGCGTCGCGCAGCCTGACCGATGCGCTGTTCGGCGGCAAGGACAAGGACAGCGCCGGCGGGCTGCTTGGCAGCT
>JALHNR010000091.1 GCA_022843525.1 Methylocystis sp.
CACCGGCGGCGTCAAGTCTTGGTCGGTGGTCGCCGCGCTCCAGGAAGCCGGCCTCGAGCTTGTCGGCACTTCGGTGAAAAAATCCACCAAGGAAGACAAGGAGCGCATCAAGGAGCTGATGGGTCAAGATGCGCATATGATCGAGGATATGACGCCGCGCGAGATGTACAAGATGCTGAAAGACGCGCGCGCCGATATCATGCTTTCCGGCGGCCGCTCGCAGTTCATCGCGCTCAAGGCGTCCATGCCCTGGCTCGACATTAATCAGGAGCGTCACCACGCCTATATGGGCTATGTCGGGATGGTGAAGCTGGTCGAGGAAATCGACAAGGCGCTCTATAACCCCGTCTGGGCGCAGGTGCGTAGGCCGGCGCCTTGGGAAAGTTCCGACAATAATTGGCAGACCAGGGCGATCGCGGAAGCGGAAGCCGAGGCGGCGGCGCTCGCCACCGATCCGGTCAAGGCAGAGGAAGTTCGTCGCGCGAAGAAAATCTGCAACTGCAAGGGCGTCGCGCTCGGCGTGATCGAAGATGCGATCCTCGCTCATGGGCTGACGACGGTCGAAGGCGTCCGCGAACACACCAATGCTTCCGGCGGCTGCGGGGCCTGCGCGATCCGTATTGACGAAATTTTAGAGCAGATGGCGCCCGTCGCGCCGGCGATCGCGGCGGAGTGATCCATGGCGACTGTGACCGTCGGGAAGAAGGCCTGTTCCGTTAACCCGCTAAAGATGAGCCAACCCATCGGCGGCGCGCTGGCGTTCATGGGATTGCGCGGGGCGATGCCGCTTCTGCATGGCTCGCAAGGATGCACATCCTTCGGGCTCGTCCTCTTCACCCGGCACTTCAAAGAAGCCATACCGATGCAGACGACCGCGATGAGCGAAGTTGCGACGGTGCTCGGCGGCTATGAAAATGTCGAGCAGGCGGTGCTCAATATTTATAAGCGGGCGAAGCCCGAGATCATCGGCATTTGCTCTACCGGCGTGACCGAGACGAAGGGCGACGACGTTGACGGCTATATCCGTCAGATTCGCGCCAAACACGCCGATGTCGCGCATTTGCCGATTGTCTATGTGTCGACGCCGGACTTCAAGGACGCCTTTCAGGACGGCTGGGGTAAAACCGTCGCCAAGATCGTCGAGGTTTTGGTCGATGCGCCAAAGAATGTTTCGCGGCGAGACTCGACTCGCGTCAATGTTCTTCCGGGCTGTCATCTCACGCCGGGCGATCTCGACGAGCTGCGCACGATCATCGAAGACTTCGGGCTTGAACCTACGTTCTTGCCCGATCTGTCCGGCTCGCTCGATGGACACATTCCCGACGATTTCACCCCGACGACGATCGGCGGCGCGGGCGTCGAGGAAGTGGCGGCGATGGGGCAGGCGGGATGGACGATCGCTATCGGCGCGCAGATGCGCCTCGCCGCCGAGGCGATGAAGAAAAAGACCGGCATTCCCTATCGGCTGTTCGAGCGCCTCTGCGGGCTTGAATCAAATGACGCCTTTATCGCCTTTCTGAGCGAGATTAGCGGCAGGCCGGCGCCGATGAAATATCGTCGGCAGCGCGGCCAGCTTGTCGACGCCATGCTCGACGGACATTTCCACATTGGCGGCCGCAAGGTCGCGATCGGCGCCGAACCCGATCTCCTGCATGACGTTGGCGGACTGCTGACGGAAATGGGCGCCCGCATTCATGTGGCGGTGACGACGACTCATTCGCCCGTGTTGGAGCTGGTCGCGACGGACGATGTGCTCATCGGTGACCTCGAAGACCTGGAGAATCTCGCGCGCGAACGCGGCTGCGATCTGCTCGTGACGCACTCGCACGGCCGGCAGGGCGCCGCGAGGTTGAAGATACCGTTTTTCCGGATCGGCATTCCGATGTTCGACCGTCTCGGCGGCGGCCACCAACTCACCGTCGGATATCGCGGCGGGCGCGACTTAATTTTCGATATCTGCAACCTCCTGATGGCGGACCATGAAGAAAACCACGACCCAACGCCGGAAAGCTGGCGCGGCGGCGTCGATTCGCTGCATGCGGCCACTCATTAACAGAGCATAGGAGGCGTCATGAAAGTCGCATTCGCCACCCAGGACCTCAAGCGCGTCGACGCTCACTTCGGCTGGGCGAAGAATATCGCGATTTACGAGATCGGTCCCGAGGGACACGAATTCCTCAAGGCGGTTGAATTCGATGGCGACCTCAAGGAGGACGGCAACGAGGACAAGCTCGCGCCGAAGATCGAAGCGATCAAGGACTGCGCCATTCTTTACGTGGCGGCGATCGGCGGATCAGGCGCGGCGCGGGTCGTCGCCAACAATATTCATCCGATGAAGGTCAACCAGCCGGAGGCGATCGACGATCTCCTCGCGAAGCTGGAGGAGGTGCTGCGCGGCGTGCCGCCGCCATGGCTGCGCAAGGCCTTGGCGAAAGGCAAAGAGCGCGTGCTGGATTTCGAGGACTAAGGAGTAAACATGTCGACGGCTGTCGCGGAACTGGAGAAGAACCCTGTCGTGGAGCTTCCCTTCATCAAGGAGCTCATCAAGGTTTGGCGGGCGCAGGACACGCATGGCGCCTGGGAAGGGAAAGGCGATCTGGAGCTTCTCTCGCCCTACATCCTCGATAAGGAGGCGCGCCGCGCCCTGCCGATTATCGGCGATCCCGATCCCGAGACGATCTGGCGGATGGAACTGTTCTTCAACGCCGTATGCCTGATGATCGAGCGCGCCACGGGCGTCATGATTTCGCCGATGCTCAAGATGAGTCACGAGGGTTTCGGCCGCATGGTGCTAATTGGCGGCAGACTCATCGTCGTGAACAAGCAATTGCGCGACGTTCACCGCTTTGGCTTCGATAGTTTCGAGAAGCTCGCCGCCGAGGGCGACAAATATGTCCAGTCGGGAGTCGAGATGATCGAGAAATTTCCCGCTGTGGCGAACTACTGAGGCGTGCGCATGAGCGACATTGACGACCTGAAGGCCGAAATCAAGAAACTGTCCGCCAAGGCGATGCAGGCAAAGATGGACTTGCACGACCTGTCGGAGGAGCTGCCGATCAATTGGAACTCCATCATGGGCGTGGCGCAAAAGGCGCATGACGCCTTCGCCGAACTCGAACAGAAACGCGCGCGCTTGAAAGCGCTGGAGACCGTTTAACCAGGAAAGCCGTTATCCATGTCACAGGCGACACGCGACGGGCGGGATTGGTGCCCCGACTATCTTCTGGCGATCGACCCGCAGAAATGCATCGGCTGCGGTCGATGCTTCAAAGTGTGCGGGCGCGACGTCATGACTCTCAAAGGCCTCAACGAGGACGGCGAGCTGGTCGCGCTCGACGACGACGAGGACGATGAGGTCGAAAAGAAGATCATGGTGATGAACGATATCGGCGCCTGTATCGGCTGCGGCGCCTGCGCACGCGTGTGTCCGACCAATTGTCAGACTCACGGCGAAGCAGCGTTGGTGAATTCCTGAATTTCGAGGGCTGCGCGCGCAACGCGCGCAGCGTCACTCGATCCCCTGCTCGCGGGCCTTCCACATCGCGGCGATTCTGAATCGTTCGGCGATCGCGATAGGATCGGCAAGCATTTTCGTCTGCGCCTCTTTGAGCGCACCGAAGGCGATCTCGGCTTCCTCGCGGGTGAGAGCGACGCGGCCGGCGACATAGGCGGCGTCAGGCATGACATTGAGTATCTTCCATTTCAGCGGGTGTTGGGTCACCTCGGTGAGGTCGACGGCCTCGAGTTTTCCATCGAGATAGAGCGCGAAACCGATCACCTCGAGCTTTCGGCCGTCTTCGGTTGTTTTCACCAGAGTCGTCATGGTTCACCTTCCTGCTTGGCGAGCCAGCCATAGCCGCCATGATCCCAAAGTTGAGCGAGAATCTTGTCCGCGTCCCAATCCGGGTTGCTACTTTTCAGCGTTTGATAGTCCGCCTGAAAGCGAATCGCGTCGTCATTGTCGATAAACGCGCAAGACGCTTCGGATTTGTTACGCAAGCGAAAGGCGCTCTGTTGGGCGTTTGAGCTCAAAAGCGCATATTCGTCGCCGTCCTCGAGCACGGCAAATTCAGAATCGGCGTCGTCCATCGCCCGTGCTCCGTTCTCACGCAGCCGCGGCCGGCGCGTCTTCCGCACGTTCCCACTCGGCCCAGGCGCCGTCATAGACGGCGACATCGTCACGACCGAGCAAATATAGCGCGAGAGCGGTCATGCAGGAAAAAATGCCCGATGCGCAAGTCGTGACGATCGGTTTGGCGAGATCGACTCCCGCCGCCTCAAACCGCGCCGTGAGCGCCGCCTTGTCGAGCAGCGCCCCGCTCTCGCCATTCACCAAATCCCCCCACGGCACGTTGATCGCGCCCGGGATATGGCCGAGCTTCTTGAAGGGAAAGACGTCCGGCTGGCTGCCGTCGAATTTGCCCGGCCCGCGCGCATCGAGCATCTGCTCCGCGCCAGAAGCGACATTGGCTGTCATTTGTGCGTAGTCGCGAACGAGCTCGGACCGGAAGCCGGCGGTAAAGCTCTTCGGCTCCGGTCGCACAGGCGACATTTCGGTCGGACGTTTTTCCGCGACCCATTTGCCGAAGCCGCCGTCGAGCATCGCGACGTTGTCATAGCCGAAGACGCGGAACATCCACCACACGCGCGCCGCCGCGGAACCGCCGAACAGCCGGTCATAGACGACGACGCGATCGCCGTCGCCGACGCCCAGCAGGCCCACCTTTTTGGCAAAGTCCACCGCGGATGGCAGCATATGCGGCAGATCCGAATTCGGATCCGCGATATGGTCGATGTCGAAATGCACGGAACCGGGAAGATGGCGGCCGCGATATTGATTGCGCCCGTCGAGATTGGTGCTTGGATGGTGCCAGGTGCAGTCGAGAATTCGAATGTCGGCTTCGCTCAGGCGGTCGGCCAGCCATTCGGCGCTCACGAGCGCGCCCAGGAGTTGTTCGGCCATGGATGTGAGACTCCATTTTTCAGGAGGCCGTCTACGCCGCGCTGTCACGCCGGACGACCAATCATTGTCACATGCTTTACGGACTGACGGGCAGCGGATAGCCCGGTCGAGGATGCGTGCCGTAATAGTCGGGACGCTCCGGCCAATCGCCCTGTTTGAAGGTGAATTTCACAAAGCGAACCGGCGCGCCATTGGAGCAGGAAACTTCCGCGAATTTGATTTCCCGATCGCCGGGGCCGACTGAAAAATCTGCGACCGTCGTCCCGTCCGCCTTTTTGGCGCGAGCAAAGCCGGGCGTGCCAACGCTTCCAGCCGCGACCGGATTGGCGACAAAATTCGGCGATTCATTTTCGCCGTCGGCCGGACCGAAAGCCGGAGTCGCAAAAGTGAAGGCCACAAGGAGGCCGCTGCGGTCCACGGGCATGTCCGCGGTTAAAGGCCGAGCCACGGAATAGACCGAAAGCGTGCCGCCATTCAGAAGCTCCTTGATCTCGTCAATCGAGCAATTGGCGAATTCCGATGCAAGATTCATCTAGGTCTCCTTATAGGTCATCTTGCGCGTGTCATCGGACAGATTGGATCAAGATTCGTGCCATCAAGTCCATGCTGGATCGACGCATGGCTTGCACGCAATTTGCTTTGAGGTCCTCGATCAGGAGCGCGAATACATGCTTGACGTAGCGATCGTCGGCGCGGGGGTGAGTGGACTCGCGCTGGCAAAGAGATTGCGGCAGCGTGGACTGAACTTCGAGATATTCGAGGCGCGGGACCGCATTGGCGGCCGAATATTCACTGTTCCTGCGCGCGGCGGCGGATTTGACCTCGGCGCCGGCTGGTATTGGCCGGATACCCAGCCTCTGATCGCCGCTCTCGTCGGAGAACTGGGCCTGTCCAACTACGCCCAATATGACGAAGGCGGCGTGTTGCATTTGCGCGAGGCGGACAAAAAGGCTGAGCGCATTGACGACAAACGTCTCTACGACGGCGCGCGGCGACTGCACGGCGGCATGACGGCGCTCATCGATGCGATCGCGCGGACCTTGCCGACCGAGGCGATCAAGCTCAATCACCGTCTGACGCAGTTGAGCGATCGGGGTGATCATGTCTCGATGACATTTGCGGCGGCCGGAAATTCACAGCATGTCACTGCCCGACAGGTGGTTCTGTCGCTTCCTCCGCGCCTTTTGCGCGAGAGCGTGGAATTCGCGCCGCGCCTCGACGAAGCGACCGACCGCGCGCTGCTCGGCGCGGAAACATGGATGGCGGCGCAAGCGAAGGTCGCGATTGAGGTCGCCGCGCCGTTCTGGCGAGAACGAGGCCTTTCCGGCTCGGCTTACGCCACGCATGAACAAGCCATTCTCGGCGAAATCTTTGACGCCTGCGACATGTCGAAGCAGCTTTTTGCGCTTGGAGGATTTTTGGCGTTCGACGCGGAACAGCGCGAAACCTTCAGCGTCGGATTGCCGCTTTTAATGGCCAGCCAGCTTGGCTCGGTGTTTGGCGCCGACGTTGATTGTCTCGCGACCCATTATTTGGATTGGGCGCACGAGCCTTTGACCTGCAGCGTCGCTGATCGCGCCGGCGAACCGTCGGACCAAGCCGGCGACGTCGCCAATCCGCTGTTGCGGCGCGCTTTATGGGACAAGAAGCTTTATTTCGGCGGTTCCGAGACGGCGGTGCGCAATTCCGGCTATGTCGAAGGCGCCCTGGACGCGGCGCGCCGTGTCGCCCGCGCGCTGGCCGCGCTTGCGGAGAAGCAGGGCCTCGTGGCGGGAGCGGCGGAAAGCGAAGACATTGCGAAGCTGGGGCTCAATGACGCCAGCCTGATCCGTTTTCGCGGCTGGGTCGACGGCAGGTCGGACGCCATATTCGAAGACTATCGTCGCCGTCTGACGAAGGGGCTCGCGTCGCGAGAGCGCGACAGCCTGACGCAAGTCGCGCTGCTCGGCGCGATCGAAGACGTTTTTCAGCAGGCGCTCGGGGTTCTCGATTCGCTCCCCTTCGACCTCGAGGAGACGAAAGTCGAGCAGGGCCGCGTCGAGCTCGTGCCGCACATTCAACAACCCTTCGGAGATTTGATGCAGACGATCATGGACGATGTCGTCGCCTACAATCAAACCTCCTGCGCCTTATCGAATTTTCCGAGCGAACATCGTCTTTCGGGAGAATATAAATCGGCGATCCTGCAAGATATCGCCGGCGCCTGGCGAGAGTTCTCGCTCACGGCCAATCGACGGCTTCTCGAAAGGAAGAATTCGGCATGCGTAGGAGTTCCCGCCAATGACTGAGGCCGCAGCGTCACAAGCGGACGCGTCTGAATCTGAATTGATCGCCTATGTCGTTTGCGGCCTCAACGACATCCCCAGTCGGCGCGCGCGCGGGTTTCAACTCGTCATTCTCGACGCGAATAGCGAAGAGAAACCCCTGCCGATCATCGTCGTCCGATGGGGCAAGCAGGTGTTCGGCTATCTCAACATTTGCCCGCATGACCGCGTCAATCTGGATTGGGAGCGCAATCAGTTCCTCGACTCCAATGGGTTGCGGCTGATGTGCGGCAAACATGGGTCGACCTTCGAGATCGGAACCGGCGCTTGTATCGACGGACCATGTTTGGGGAGCGGACTGACGCCGGTCGCGCTCCGGGTGATCGACGACGACATTTGCATTCTCGGCGTCACCCTCGCGGAGGACGCCGAAACCGAAGAGGAAACGCCGTCCGGCGGATAGATCGCGACGCGTTTAGGCGTCGTCGCCTAAACGCGGAAGACGCGATGTCGCCGATCGCTTGACCAGCGCCTTCTTGCGGCGAGCAGGCGATTGGCGCGTTGCAGAATTTTAAACCGGGCGATTTTCATTGCGGTTCTTCACCGGCTCCATCCGCTCCACGCCTTGCTGATAGGCGATGATTTCGAAGGCGTCGTTGAATTTCAGCGCCGCATCGAGCAGGTAGTCGGTCTTGCCAGCCGTGTCGAGCTTCTTGATGTCGTTCTTGTCGACGCCGCACAGGTCCATCATTTCCTTCCATACCGTGGATTCATCGCAGGGAAGGACATTGAAGACGATGTCGCCGATCTTCACGCGGAACTTCGACAACAGGTCGATGTTATTGCAAAACATGAAATAGACGCCGTCGGGCGAAAGCAGGTCGCCCAGCACGTCGACGGCGGTTTCGAGATAGGCGAAATTGTGGAGATAGCCAGCAAGAATGTTGATCGTAGGTTCGTTCTCTCCAACGACGGTCAAAACCTGTTCGATGCAGAAATCCGGCGGTCGCTTTTCGTCCGCGAGCTGCGCCTGGAACTTGAGCGCTATGTCCCCTCGAAACCCGAACCGACCCGGCTTGTTTGTGGGGCCCTTCAGGACTGCGTTGAGCAGGCGGCCTTCACGCTCCAGACGAGCGAGGGCTGTCTTCTCAATCTGTGTCATCGGCTAGTCTCCGCTTAGCATTTGGATCACGCTCCACCCGGACGGCTTCGGCGCATCAGTCCGCCCGGCATGCAAAAAACCCGCCGCCATGCATTTTAGAGTTCGCCCATGACTCATGAGACATATGTAATGAACCTGACAATTTTCCCGCGCCGCCAGAGCGAATAATTCGCGTCAGACCGCAGCTTCTGCATCGGCATATGTCTTGCTTAAACAGCTTCAGAACGCACGTCGGCTTTGGAAACGCGTCATGATACACCTGACTAGCAGCGCCCTGGACGCCGTCCAGACCGCAATTTCCGGCTCGAACGATCCTGTCGACGGATTGAGGATCAAGGTCGAGGCCGGCGGCTGCGCCGGATACCAATATAAAATGGGCCTCGTGGGTGAGGGCGAGCCCGACGACACCGTCATCGAACGGGACGGCGTCAAGCTTTACATCGACAACAGCAGCCATGAGCTGCTCTCCGGGACGACGATCGATTATGTCGTCGCCGTGCAGGGCTCCGGTTTCACGTTTGACAATCCCAACGCTCAGTCAAGTTGCTCGTGCGGCAAGTCATTCGGATGAGGCAGAGGCGGCGGACATGCTTCAAGCACGTCTGCAAGGAATGAGGACGACCAAATGTTGCAGGAAGCGGATGCGGCGCCGATCAAGCAGATGACCGAAAAGGAAGAAGTCATAAGGTTGGTGATCGACGAGATACGGCCGAATCTGCGCCGCGACGGCGGCGATTGCGAGCTCATCGAAGTTTGCGGCAACAAGGTCATGGTGCGGCTGACCGGCGCTTGCGTATTCTGCAAACTCAGCAGCGCGACGCTCGAGGGCATTCAGGCGAAGCTCGTCGAGCGGCTTGGCGAATTCGTGCGGCTTGTCCCGGTCGCTGGCGCCCCCGCTCGGAATTGAGCGGGACGAGGGTGACTCGCGTCTATCTCGACAACAATGCAACGACCCGCGTCGATTCGCGCGTCGTCGAAAAAATGCTGCCCTATTTTTCGGACGTGTTCGGCAACGCCTCCTCGACGCATCTTTTCGGCGAGGAAGTGTCGAGCGCCGTCAGGGAGGCGCGCCGCAGCGTGCAGGCGCTCGTCGGCGCCGCTCATGATCACGAGATCGTCTTCACCTCTGGAGGCACGGAGTCCGACAACGCCGCGATTCTCGCAGGGCTGGCCGCAACGGATGGGCGCGACGAAATCGTCATCTCCGCCGTCGAGCATCCCGCGATCCTGTCGCTGACGGACCATTTGCGTGAGAAGCAGGGCGTTAAGACCCACGTCATCGGCGTCGATGAATTTGGTCGGCTCGATATCGACGCCTATCGCGCGGCGCTCGGACCGAAGACCGCGATCGTTTCGATGATGTGGGCGAACAATGAGACAGGAACCTTGTTTCCTGTTGCGAGTCTCGCTGAGCTTGCTCATGCGGCCGGCGCACTGTTTCACACCGACGCGGTGCAGGCCGTAGGCAAGACCCCGATCGACGTGAAGTCGACAAAGATCGATTTCCTTTCGCTTTCCGCACATAAATTGCATGGCCCGAAAGGCGTCGGCGCGCTCTATGTGCGCAAGGGAACCAAATTCAGCCCGCTGATCCGCGGCGGTCATCAGGAACGAACCCGGCGCGGCGGCACCGAAAACACCCCCGGCATCGTCGGGCTGGGCATGGCCGCCGAGATTGCCCGCGTCAGCCTTGAAGAAGAGGCGGCGAAGCTCGGCGCGCTGAGGGACCGCCTTGAAGGAAGGATATTGAGCGAGATTGGCCATTGCCGGGTCTCTGGCGATCTCGAAAGCCGTCTTCCCAACACCGCCAACATAGCTTTCTTCGACATTGAAGGAGAGGCGGTGCTGACCAATCTCAATCGCGCAGGCGTCGCCGCATCGACCGGCTCCGCCTGCACGGCGGGATCGAACGAACCCTCGCATGTGCTGAAGGCGATGAATGTTCCCGCTCGGGCCTTGCAGGGCGCCATTCGCTTTTCATTGTCTCGCGATAATAGCGAGGCCGATATCGATCGCGTCATGGAGGTTCTGCCCGGCATTGTCGCCAAGCTGCGCGAGATGGCGCAGGCGGTCAATCAAACCCAGCCGGCGCTCACCTGATGCGGCGCGCCTGATGATCCTCGGTTAAGGAGCCCAAAACATGAAAATTATGATTCGCCGGTCTCCAGAAGCCGGGCTCTCCATCTACGTCCCCAAAAAAGATCTCGAGGAGCCGATCGTCGAGAGCGAGCATGAGGGGCTGTGGGGCGGATGGATACGCATCGCCAATGGTTGGGTGCTTGATCTTCCGGAAATGGCCGCCGAGACGACGCTGCCGATCACGATCAATGCGCGGAAACGCGGAGACGAGGAGTAAAGGTCATGAATGCTCCTTTCGCCGGTCACATGATCATCGAGGGCGCTGAGGCCGAGAGCAGGCTGGCAGCCCTTGCGTCCGAGCTTCGAAACGGCGCGATCGTGCCCTATCTCGGCCCTGAATTGGCGGAGCTCGCGGAAACCGCCGCACCGACGACGCCTGAGGCGCTCGCTCAGTTCTTCGCGACCAAGGTCGCGCTGCCAAGGCGCGCGAAGGGCAACGCCTGGGCCGGTGCCCAGCATATTGAGAGCATGAAGCACCGCAACACGGTGACGGCGTTGATGAATGAGGCGTTTTTGCCGAAGGTCGAACCAACGCCGCTGCATCGCTGTCTCGCCGCGCTCAAATTGCCGATGATCGTCGATAGCTGGTACGACTCCGCGATGCGCGACGCGCTCGCGGGCCGAGACGATTGGGGCGAGGCGCAGGGCATTACCCGCGCCGGCATTGGCGAAGACCGCTGGTATCGCTTTTATGACGCGAACGGCGCCGAGGTCGCCAAGACCGAGGCCGAAAATTGGACGACATTGTTATACAAGCCGCATGGCGCAGTCGCGCCCGCGAAGAACTATCTGATTTCGGACGCGGATTATGTCGAGGTCCTGACCGAAATCGACATCCAGACGCCAATCCCGGACATTGTGAAAAACCGCAGGACGGAGCGGAGTTTTCTGTTTATCGGCTGCCGTTTCCACGACCAGATGCTGCGCACCTATGCGCGCCAGATCACCAAGCGCTCGACGACGACGCATCACGCGATCGTCGAATCTGAGCGTCTGACGAAAAATGAACTGAAATTCCTGACCGTTCAGGGGATTGTTCCGCTCGCAATTTCTCTCAGCCGAGCAAGCGAAATTCTGATCGGTTGAAGCTAGCGCGAATGTTGACGAGGCGGCGGGCTCGCAGCGAAGGGCCGACTCGCTGTCTTTTTGCGTTCTTTTGGCGGCTCACCGGCGGGGTGAGCGCGGCTCGACGTTAACATCAGGCACATGCTTCAGGAATTCATGTGCGGGTACGTGACATCGCTACGCCCGGCGGGCACGCAGGATCCGCAAGCGACGTCACTCCAGTCGAGGAAAGAATATTCCTACGGACCAAAGAGATAAGGCGCTTTTGACGCGCTGTGTAATTGGAACATGTCTAACCTTGGCATGCATGTTGCCATGAATTTCTAAAGTCACGGATCAAGTCGCCACAGACGGCGTTGGCGTTAGTCGCCCGCAAAAAATGAGGGCGAGACCAATTAGGGAAATCATCCATGGATACGCAGGAACTTGGCATTGCGTCTAGTGAGGCGGCCTCGCCGGCGCTTGACGGGGTTATGCAGCAGATTGCGGAGCACAAGGGTTGCGGAACGTCTGGCGGGAGCGGGAAGGCGAGCTGCGGTTCGGGCGC
>JALHNR010000092.1 GCA_022843525.1 Methylocystis sp.
CGCCGCCGAGTTGCAGAGTCTCGGCCGGCGCGGCGGGATCATTGGTGCCGCTGTAGACGACGATTTTGGGCGCCGCGACTTGACGCGACAGCGCGCGCAAGACGTCGCGGGCGTGCAGCGTCGGCAATTGCCAGCCGATCACGGCGATGGTGAATTTCTGCTGGCGCGCCGCTTCGAGAAACTCTTCGCCGTCCGTCAGCTTCGCCACAAGGGTGAATCGCCGGTCGTCCGACAGCAGCTTGTCGAGCCCTGCGAGAATCAGCGGGCTCTTATCGGCGATGGCGACGTCGATGCGATCCGCCTCTGTCGTCGTGCGGGCGCCGTCGGCGCCATTCGGCCGAGCGGCGCGCGCGCCGTCCCTCTGGTCATTCGCAGCCCTAATCGAAGAGGTAGGAGCCATTCACCCTCCGCCGCCGCGCGGAACGCAGCGTATTGGTCATGATCCCCCGCAGTTGCCCTCATACCCCCATCCCATGGGGGCCCGGTGGGTCGGCGCACCCTGCCCGTTAGAGGTGGAGGCGTACGTCACAATACCGCAGGCTCCCACGGATGCAAGCCTCTTTGCGCGGCCGGCCCGCAAGCAAATGGACAAACAAAAACGGCGCGCTGGCCAAGGCCAGCGCGCCGCGCTTTAGAAAGCTTTGTAAAGCTTGCTTTAGTCGTTGAACACCCAGCGGGCGGCGAAATACGCGGCCGCGCCGATGACGATGATCGCGATCATGCCGACCGGGGTCGCTGCATAGCTCGTCAGTTCAAGAATAGCGCCCATAGTTTCCTCCTTCTGTCACACACACTGCCGTTTCGCCACAAGCCGAGATTCAGGCTGCAATCCGCGATTGCGGCGTTGCTTTCTTCGTCGAATTGGTCAAGTGGAAAGCTTGGCTGACGCCGGCCCACCTCGGTCTTGGTTCAACGTTGACCTCACCTAGGCGGGAACGCGTCTGCATCGCTATTCGGCCCTAGCCGCGCCCGGAGAGCCATAATGCTCGCAGCTCTCGGCCGCGGTTCCGAAATGCGGTGGTTCCGGAGTATTGCAGACGCAAAGCGCTGTCAAGCGATCGGCAGGGCCGCCGCTGCGCTGCATCGCCGCATCAAAGCTCATATAAGGGCTCAGTTTGCGCTTGCCGCCGCCGCGCGCCGACGACTATCTATCGGGACGCGGCAACAGTCCATCTCGCGAGCGTGAAGTCCGATGTTTAAGTTTTTCATCATCGCCGTCGCTGTCGCGGCAGCTGGATTTTCAACCTACTACGCGTTCCGACGCACGCCCGTCTGCGCCGCCGACGGCAAGTATATGGCGACGCAAAGCGACTGCGAAGCATGGGGCTTCGCCCCCGACGTCTGCAAGCAGGCGATCGAGAAAGCGCGCGCAGTGGTGGCGCGGGCGGCGCCAAAAAGCGAAACGATGTTTCAATGCGAGGTGCGCTTCTCAGATTGCTTCGAGGCGCAGGACGGAAGCTTTTCGCCGCGCCCGTCATTTTGTCTGCGCCCGAACAAGGACGCCGACCCTCTGGAAGTCAGATATCTCGAATATGAATCCGATCGCATGAACCGGAAAAAGACGAAGGAAGTTCGCGTCGAGTGAAATCAGCCGGTCAGCGCCTGAAATCGGCGCGCCGCTGCTCGATCTGGAACTCCGACGCGTCGATGACGAGCTTGCCGGCGGCGGTGCCGATCGCAATGTGAATCGGCACCACCACACGCGCGTCGGGAAGCGGCGCGAGCCAGACGCTGATGTCGTTGTTATTCGCCATATAGCGCGTCGCGGAACTGTCGGGGCGATGCCCGGCGATCGGCGTATAACGCGCCGAACATACGGTGACGGGACCGGCGTAACCTCGCGTTTGCGCAGTGTGGGCGCCTGCATAGGCGAGCTCTACGTCGAAACGCGTGACGCCGTCGAAAACAGAAATGGTTCGGTTGCACGCCGAGGGGCCCGTGAGTTCCTCTCCAGGCGGCACGCGCATGATCAGCGCGCTGACCGGATCCACGATGTGCCGCTTGGCGCTTTCCGTCACCGGAACGCGCGCTTCGGCGTCCCAGGGCGCGGGCCTCACGTCCACGGTGCGCACCGCATTGCCGACGAGCGACATCCGCACCGTGCGCGTCTCGTCGCTGTTCGAGGTCGTGTTGGCGTAATTCGCCGGCGACGGCCCGCCGGCGGTCAAGCCGCCGCTCGCGCTGGCGGCGCCCTTGGCGTTGTTGATGAGATTGGCGAGTCCTGTCGTTCGCATCGAGATATCGACGCGGTAATTCTGCGCGTCGACGATGCCTGAAGCGGATGCGCTGCCAATGGAGAGCCCCATGAGGCTCAGGGCGTAATGCGCCTTGAGCATCTCCGCGGCGGCGGGCGTGCAGAGCGCCACCGAGATCGCTACGAGGGCGGCGCCGCCGCGCGTCATAAGGCGAGAAATCCGGCCGGCGGCTGTCATGGCCTGGGCGCGTCGCTTATCGCTGGGCGTTCTTCGACCGCACTGAAACGCTCGGTCGAATTCATGGCGCCCGCGGCTGTGAGGCTCAGGCCCATTCTTGCCACCGTCCGTCCTCGAAAATGCGCCATGCCCGCAACCCCGCCTTGGCGACGACGAGCCGACCCGCCTTGGCCTCGGCGACGAGATGCTTGAATACGAGAGGATTGCGCCAGGAAAACGGCTTTTCCGGGTCGCAGACGGCGTGGTATTCGTCGCTGTCGGGATCGTCCATCAGCAGCGTGCCGACCTTGTCGGGCCGCAGTTGCGACGAAAAGCTGCGCTCATCTTTCCATCGGCAGTAGTAGTCGCGACACACGTCCGGACGCGTGTCATAAACGCCGCAGCCACCCGTCAGCGCGCAGTGCTCGCAGAGCTTGCCTGCGGGCTTCTTGAATTCTTCGATTTCAAGGACCTTGCAGCAGAAGTAGCAGGAGCCGCAGGCCTTGCCTGGAATGTCGAGCATGTCGGTCAAGCGCCTGATGGCGTGAGAATCGAATCGGCGTATTGTGAACGCCGGACCGCCGGATGCAAGCAGTGTCAGGATCAGCAAGCCGAGCCATGACGCGTATAATCGACCCCGCCTCTCTTTTCGTGTCCGCCGCGTGGCTCGCCGAACGTCTCGATGCGCCGGATCTCGTTGTCTTCGACGCGTCGTGGCACATGCCGGCGACCGGCCGCGACGCGCGCGCCGAATTCCTTGAGGGGCACATTCCCGGCGCGCAGTTCTTTGATATAGACGCCGTCGTCGATCCGTCCACCGACCTGCCGCACATGTTGCCCAGGCCAGAAGTCTTCGCGGCGGAGATGGGCCGGCTCGGATTCGGCGACGGCATGCAGGCGGTCGTCTACGACAGCGTCGGGATATTTTCCGCGCCGCGTCTCTGGTGGACTTTTACTGTCTTCGGCGTGGAAAGGGTCTCGATCCTCGCAGGCGGCCTTACCGCGTGGAAGGGCGAAGGCCATCCGCTCGAACCTGGCGAAGCGCGCAAAAAGCCGGCGGCGGCGTTTACGCCGCGTTTCGACGCGAGCCTGGTGGTGGACGCTGATACCGTGCGGCGCGCTCTTGATCTCGGCGGGCCGCAAGTGGTCGACGCGCGCGGCGCGGAGCGTTTCCACGGATGGGCGCCTGAGCCGCGCCCCGGCCTGCGCGCCGGCCATATGCCAGGGGCGCTGAATCTCCCGTTTGGCAATGTCCTCGAAGGCGGAAAAATGAAGGAAAAGCCCGGGCTCGAAGCGGTCTTTGCTGCCGCTGGCGTCAATCCAGACGCGCCGGTCATCGCCACCTGCGGCTCCGGGCTCACGGCCTGCATCGTCAGCCTCGCGCTCGCCGCGGCGGGCCGGCCGCCGGCCGCCGTGTATGACGGCTCCTGGTCGGAGTGGGGCGCTCGGCCAGACCTGCCCGCGATCACCGACCATCGGAGTGACGCCTAGCAATTAGGCCTATCGCCTAAAATAAATGCAAAAGGTATATCTCATAGGCGCCAAGTCTAAGTTTGGCGCCGGAACTTTGGCCATGGCGCGACCAGGGCGGCAATGTTAGAAGCTCGGCGGCTCTCCAGCAGAGCCAAAGTCGCTAGCGGGCCGGGGCTTAAGCTAAGCGCGCGGGGGATTTGATGAAAAAGGTCGAGGCGATCATTAAGCCATTCAAGCTCGATGAAGTGAAGGAAGCGCTGCAGGCGGCGGGCCTCCAAGGCATCACGGTCACCGAGGCGAAGGGTTTTGGCCGTCAGAAAGGGCACACGGAACTCTATCGCGGCGCCGAATATGTCGTTGATTTTCTTCCAAAAGTTAAAATCGAGATCGTTCTTGCAGACGACGCCGTGGAGCGCGCCGTCGAGGCCATACGCACGGCCGCGCAAACCGGCCGAATCGGCGATGGCAAGATTTTTGTTTCTAACGTCGAAGGCGCGATCCGTATTCGCACCGGCGAGACCGGCGCGGACGCCATCTAGCACTGAGCCCCCGCCCCATGAGCTTTCTCGCCAACATCTTCAGACGCTCCGCCGCGCCCAATTCGAAAACAGCTAAACAGCAAGATCAGCAAAGAGAGGCATCGAACCACATGACAACGGCCAAGGACGTTCTTAAGCAGATCAAGGATAACGACGTTAAATACGTCGATTTCCGTTTTACCGACCCGCGCGGCAAGTGGCAGCATGTGACGTTCGACGTTTCGATTGTCGATGAAGAAGCTTTGACCGAAGGCATCATGTTCGACGGCTCGTCGATCGCCGGATGGAAAGCGATCAATGAATCGGACATGACGCTCCTTCCCGATCTGGATTCCATCTCGGTGGATCCCTTCTTCGCGGCGTCGACGCTCTCCGTCGTCTGCGACGTCGTGGAGCCCGCGACAGGCCAGCCCTACAACCGCGACCCGCGCGGCATGGCCAAGAAGGCGATGGAGCATCTGAAATCGACCGGCGTCGGCGACACGGCCTTTTTTGGTCCCGAGGCCGAATTCTTCGTCTTTGACGACGTGCGCTTTTCAGCCGAGCCCTACGATACGGGCTTCACGCTGGATTCGACCGAGCTGCCCTCCAATAGCGGCACGGCCTACGAAGGCGGCAATCTCGGCCACCGCGTGCGCACCAAGGGCGGCTATTTCCCGGTGCCGCCGGTGGACGCCGGACAGGACATGCGCGGCGAGATGCTCGCCGCCATGGCGGCCATGGGCGTCAAGGTCGAGAAGCACCATCACGAAGTCGCCTCCGCCCAGCACGAACTCGGTCTGAAGTTCGAGACGCTCGTCACGGTCGCCGACCACCTGCAGATCTATAAGTATGCGATCCATCAGGTGGCGCATTCCTACGGCAAGTCGGCGACCTTCATGCCGAAGCCGGTGTTTGGCGACAATGGCTCGGGCATGCATGTCCATCAGTCGATCTGGAAGGACGGCAAGCCGGTCTTCGCGGGCGACAAATACGCCGGCCTCTCTCAGGAGTGCCTGTGGTACATCGGCGGCATCATCAAGCATGCGAAGTCGCTGAACGCCTTCACCAACCCGTCGACCAATTCGTATAAGCGTCTGGTTCCGGGCTATGAAGCGCCGGTGCTGCTCGCCTATTCGTCACGCAATCGCTCGGCGTCGTGCCGCATTCCCTTCAGCTCCAACCCGAAGGCGAAGCGCGTCGAGGTTCGTTTCCCCGATCCGACGGCGAATCCCTATCTGGCCTTCGCCGCCATGCTGATGGCGGGCCTCGACGGCATCGCCAACAAGATCGATCCGGGCGGACCGGCCGACAAGGATCTCTACGATCTGCCGCCGGAAGAATTGAAGGCCATCCCGACGGTGTGCGGCAGCTTGCGCGAAGCGCTCGATAACCTCAAAGCCGACCACGCCTATCTGACGGTCGGCGGGGTCTTCAACGAGGACTTCATCAACTCCTACATCGACCTCAAGATGCAGGACGTGATGCGCTTCGAGATGACGCCGCATCCGGTCGAATTTGACATGTATTACAGCTACTGACGAAAAGACCCGGCCGCGCCTTCGCGCAAGCGGCCGGCCACATCACGTCAAACCGGAAGGCGACGCCTCGCCTTCCGGTTTTTTTTTGCGCGCATTCATTTAGCTGCACGCGTCGCCGCCGCGCCGTCGCACAGACGTCATGCGCCTGTCATTTCGCCAAGCCAAATTGCGGCGAAAGCAAGAACGACTCACTGAACATCCGCCTAGAGGGCGATCCCCCAGCCGTTCCACGTCGATCGCGCGCTTGCCGCGGGGAGGTGGTTTCGGCCGCAATGATTGATGCACGGAGAAAAGCCATGAAACTGCGAGCCGTCTCCGCCGCCGTCGCGGCTTTCGTGGCTTTAAGCGCCGGCGCTGCTGCGCTCGATTTGGAGCTCTCCCCCTACAAGGTCGTCAGCGGACTGTCGGGAAAATTGAGGTCCGTCGGCTCGGACACGATGCATCACGAAATGGAGCTCTGGGCCGAAGGGTTTCAGTCGATCTACCCGAATGTGTCGATCGAACTTGTCGGCAAGGGCTCGAACACGGCGCCGCCAGCGCTCCTCTCGGGAGAAGCGCAACTCGGTCCGATGTCGCGTCAAATGACGCCGGACGAGATCGCCGCCTTCCAAACGAAATTCGGCTACAAGCCAACGGCGGTTCTGGTCGCGATCGACGCCCTCGCGATCTATGTCCATAAGGACAATCCGCTCCAGTGCATCAGCATGGAGCAGATGGAACGGGTTTTCGCCGCCGATCCCAAGAGCGGCGGCGGAAAAAGCATCCGCACCTGGGGCGAACTTGGTTTGACCGGCGAGTGGGCGGCGAAGCCAATCGCCATGTATAGCCGCAACACCCTTTCCGGCACATACAAGTTCTTCAAACAGCATGTCTTGAACGGCGCCGATTTCAAGGACGACATCAAGATGCAGATCGGTTCGGAAGCCGTCGTGAGCGCCATCGGCGCCGACAGTTCTGCAATCGGCTACTCAGGCATCGGCTATAAAACGGGCGCAGTGCGCGCCGTTCCCGTGACCGCCGGCAAGGCCTGCTACGACGCCTCCTTCGACAATACGTATTCGCGCAAATATCCGCTGGCGCGAGGCCTCTACGTCTACCTGCTGAAGGATCCCAAGAAGCCGATCGACGCGCTGAGCGGCGAGTTCGTCACATATGTGCTTTCGAGAGATGGCCAGATGCAGGCAAAGAAAGGCGGCTATTATCCGATCACGCGCAACATTCGCGAGCATGAGCTGACGCGCCTCGGCCTACTCGCATCGGCGAGGTGAACCGCGACGGGTGAGATCGGTGTCACTTCGCCGAGCGCGCCATCAATCGCGCGCTCAAGGCTCGAGCGTGACGAGCTTGCCTTCTTCGGTCTCGACATGGACATAGCGCGGTCCGAACGACCGATAACGGCCGCTCGCGATCGTGACGAAATCGCAGAGCGGCAGTTGCGCCGCCTCCTCGGCGGGACGGGAAATGTAGAGGTCGGCGTGATAGAGGCCCTCCGCCTCTAGCCCATGCGTGTCTTTTCCGAGGGCCGCGAGAGTCTGCAACGTGTGCTCGAATTCATCGCCGTTGCGGAAGCGCCGCTGGATGAAGGTGGCGCCGTCCAAATGCTCCGTGACGTAACCAAACTCGCTGAGCGCCTGTGCAACGCCATCGAAGGGAAACATGCGCAGCACGAAGGAGATCACCCATGGCCGACGATTCATCTGCGCCAGCAACTTGCGGAAAGTCGCCTCGCCCAGGTAGCCGATGCAGCCCGTCGAGAGGATGACGTCCGCGCGTGAGACGACGCGCGCAGCGTCCACCGTCAACTCATTTTCCTCGAGATCGGCGATGACGCCGTCCGCGATCAGACCAACGCTCTTGGCATAACGGATCGCAGGCTCCGAGACATCTAGACCGATAAAGTTCGCAAGTCCGCGATCCGGCCACGCCGCGAAATAATTGGCGTCGAGCCGCAACAAATCATCGGAGGACAGTTCCACCAGTTCGCGTCGTGCATATCGACGCCTCAGCGTATCGAAACTGAGCGGAAAACGGTGCACTGCGGCATTGATGCCGTACGAACAACCGACATCGAGAACGGTGGGCTTTTTCCCGTCGGAAGCCTTGGCTGCGAGCACCTGACGAATGACGGGCGCGGCGACATCGGGAATCATGTAATCCAAACCACCCAGGACAGAATAGTACGACCTTGGGTCATCCATTACATAGATTTCGTCGAAATTCGCCTTGGCTGTGTTGATCTCACCATAGTCATCAATCACGATTCCAAGCCTCCCTATGTTGTCCATCCGAAGCGACAACGCTGCATCGCTGCGGCGTGCCACGCCGGCGCGGCGCGTTCACCATGAAAGATGAACAGCACCTTAACGTTTCAGCGCAGGGAATTCTATTTTTTTCGACTATTGGCAGATTCGATAGCCGCCATTCGATCCATGGCGCTCGATGTCGAAATGAAGATGGCTTGCGTGATAGGGATCTGATCCAGGGCCCAGGATCGTGGTGAACCAGCCGCACGCCGCCCTTCGTAGCCCTCTGACGTAAGCGGTCGATTGAGCATCCGGCTGAGCGTCGACGGCGATCTTTCGACCGTCCGAGAAAACAAATGCGCCGACATCAAGAGCGAGCCCTTTGGCGTGCGCGCTCAGCTTGGCCCCGTTATCATGATTGCGGCCGCGGCATTCGTAGCCTGGACCTGTGTCAATCGCGACGAGCGACGCGCCCGTCGTCCCGGCGCCGAGCGGCGCGAGCAGATTTTTCACGTAATCGGAAAATTGCAGCGCGAAGGCGCAACCCAGCAGCGGCTTTGCGTTGAGCGCAACGCGCCGCATGCCGACCGTGACCGACGCGAGACGCACTGGCGTCTCGATCGCGCAACCGTCAAGCGCGCCGGCAGGCGCTTCGGCGGGTTCGAAAGCGACGCCAGCCCCGCGCAGATTCGCCATGCAATCCTCGGCGGACTGGGGTTCCACTTGCTGCGGCCTGGCGCCGACGGCAGGCTTTGCCTCCGGTAGGGGGACGGTCTGAAATTCCGGACGCCGCGGCGGCGACGGCGCGTCGAACGCCCCACCGGAAGTTGCGACGCCGCTCAACGCCAGAGCGAGCGCAACCTCGACTATACAGCGTAAACGCGCGCGCGAGATCGTCGTCCTCATCATCGCCTTTAGCCGCGCCATTCTTCTAATCCTCCAGAGGGCGCCTACATTGGGGCGAGTGGAGGAAGCCAATGTCGAACGCCATCACCGTCACAGTGCCTCATGATCTCGGCGTCGAAGCGGCGAAAGCCCGCGTCTCCGAACAGCTGGCGAAAATGCAGCGGGAATATGTGGACAAGGTCGCGCATTCCGAAGTCACCTGGGCCGGCGACGTCGGGACGGTTCGCGTGACGGCGCTCGGTCAGACGGCGACGGCGCAGATCACGGTGCTGAAGGATTTGCTGCGCATCGACGTTCAGCTGCCCTGGGTGTTGGCGGCCCTTTCCGGCAAGCTGCAGCAATTCATCTCGCGCAACGCCGGCGACGCCTTGCGCATCGGCCAAGCGCCGAAAAACGACGCTAGCGCCGCGCGTAAAACACCGTGAATCGGTGGCGCTTCCAGCCGACGTCGGCATAGCGGAATCCCGCGTCTTCAAGCCAGGCGATCTGATCGGCGAAGGTCGCGCTGCGATCGAGTTCCGTGCGCTTTCTCGCCGCCGCGAAATCATCGGCGGCGATTCCGGAATCTCGGACATCCGCTTCCCAGCGGCGCTGATAGGCGTCCTCGATTTCACCGGTCGCGCCGAGCGACTGATCGGCGTTGATGAAAACGCCGCCGGGCCGCAGCGCATCATGAATCCGCCGGAAGAGGCGGCGCTTCGCCTCGTGATCGAGATGGTGAATGGAGAGCGCCGAGACGACGGCGTCGACCGGCCCCGGGAGCGGCGCGGTTGCATAGTCCGCGAGCGACAGGCGGAGGCGCGCGCCGTAAATCGCAAGCCGTTCGCGCGCCGCGTCGAGCATCTTCGGCGCGAGATCGACGCCTTCGACCTGTGCGCCGGGAAACCGGCTGAGAATCATTTCCGACAAAAGCCCGGTGCCGACGCCAAGGTCGACGCATCGGAATTCTCCTTGGCCGACAGCCTCTTCGAGAAGGTCGAGCGCGGTCCCGTAGAAGGCGTCGAAATGCGGGATGAGCTTGCGTCGCAGCGCGTCATAGCCGGGAACGGCGTTTTCGAAAGCGGCGCGCAGCGCGTCGAAATTCGCTTCGGTCATATGTGATCCCCGCGTCGGTCGGGCCGTGGAGAGACGGGCTTCACCGCCCTTCCACGCGCCGGCCAAAATCCGGCGCAGCCGTGTCCTGACCTTGCTCAATGATCGAGCGGCGGATTTCGCGGGTGCGCGAGAAGAATTCCAGCAGCCCCTCCCCGTCGCCCCGCCGGATCATCCGCTGCAGCACGCTGAGATCCTCGTTGAAACGTCCGAGCATTTGCAGGACCGCGTCCTTATTGGCGAGGAAAATGTCGCGCCACATGATGGGATCCGACGCGGCGATGCGCGTGAAATCGCGAAAGCCCGACGCCGAGAATTTGATGACCTCGGAACGCGTCTCGTCGCCGAAATCATCCGCCGTTCCGACGATGTTATAGGCGATGAGATGCGGCAGATGGCTGGTGAGCGCGAGCACGGCGTCATGATGCGCGACGCTCATCGTCTCGACATTGGCGCCCAGACGCATCCAGAATGTTCTGAGCTTTTCCACCGCTGCGGCGTCGGCGTTCTCTGGCGGCGTGAGAATGCACCAGCGGTTCTGAAACAGCGTCGCGAAGCCTGCGTCCGGCCCCGAGAACTCCGTGCCGGCGATCGGATGGGCGGGGATGAAGCGCGCCGGTTCGGTAAGATGCGGCGTCACCTGCGCGACGACGGCGCCTTTCACCGAGCCGACGTCGGAAAGAACGGCGCCCTTTTCCAGATGTGGCGCGAGGCTTTGCGCAACGTCGCCGCAAGCGCCGACAGGCGTGCACACGATGACGAGGTCGGCTCCACCAACCGCCTGCGCATAATCCTGTGTCGCAACGTCGGCGAAACCGAGTTCGCTGGCGCGTCTGACGACCTGAGGCGATGTATCCATCACGGCGACATGCCGCGCCGCGCCGAATTGGCGCGCCGCGCGCGCGATTGACGAGCCGATGAGCCCGACGCCGATCAGCGCCAGGCGTTCACAAGCAGGATCAGCCATGCACGCCTGCTTGCGCGTCTTGCGGCGCCCGGGCGCTTCGCATGAATTCAGCAAGCGCTTCGACGACGCGCTCATTCGCCTCCTGCGCGCCGACGGTGAGTCGCAGGAACTCTCCCATGCCATAGGCGCCGATGGCGCGCAGCACTAAGCCGCGCGACATGAGGAAGCGGTCGGCGTCGAGGGCCGTCAATCCCGGCGCGTTAGGGAAACGTATGGCGACGAAATTGGCGACGCTCGGCAGAACGTCGAGGCCGAGCGCGGAAATTTCTCGCGAGAGCCATGGCAGCCAGCGGTCATTATGCGCGATCGCCGCGTCGAGATGCGCGCGATCCGACAGCGCGGCGATCGCCGCTGCTGAACCCGCGCTCGAGACATTGAAGGGCGAGCGGATTCGGTTCAGCGCGTCGATCACATGCGCGGGTCCATAGGCCCAGCCGACGCGCAGGCCCGCAAGGCCGTAGATTTTCGAGAAGGTGCGGGTCATCACGACATTTTCATGCGCATCGACCAGCGCGACGCCCGCTTCGTAATCCTCGCGCAGGACATATTCGGCATAGGCGGAGTCAAGCACGAGCAGCACATGCACGGGCAGCGAAAGCGCCAGCCGCGAGACTTCGCTCGCCGATAAAAACGTGCCGGTCGGATTGTTCGGGTTGGCGAGAAAAACGATCTTTGTTCTCTCGCTCACACAGGCAAGCAGCGCGTCAACTTCCGCTGTGTAGTTCCTCTCCGGAGCGACGACCGGCGTGCCCCCCGCGGCGAGAGTGACGATCTTGTACTCAAGGAATCCATGCTGGCTGTAAACGCCCTCGTCGCCGGGCCCGATGTAGGCGAGCGCAAGCAGCTCCAGAAGATTATCCGAGCCGGCGCCGGCGATGATCCGATCTGGGTCGAGCGCGTAACGCGCGCCGATCGCCTCGCGCAGGGCGCGCGACG
>JALHNR010000093.1 GCA_022843525.1 Methylocystis sp.
GCTGAAAGCTGAAGCTGAGCTTGTCATCGTCGAGGGCGCCGGCAGCGCCGCCGAAATCAATCTTCGCCAGAACGACATCGCCAATATGGGCTTCGCCCGTGAAGCCGACGTTCCGGTCGTGCTGGTCGGCGACATCGACCGCGGCGGCGTCATCGCGCAACTCGTCGGCTGCAAGGCGGCGCTCGACGGCGACGACGCGGCGATGATCGAAGGGTTCATCGTCAATAAATTTCGCGGCGACGCCTCGCTGTTCGACGATGGCCTGCGCTTCATCGAAACGCGGACCGGCTGGCGCTCGCTTGGCCTCGTGCCTTTTTTCGAAGCCGCGGCGCGACTTCCGGCGGAGGACGCATTCGGGTTGCGCATGCGAAGCCACGATCAGCGCAACGGCGTGGTGATCGCCGTTCCGCTTCTGCCGCATATCGCCAATTTCGACGACCTCGATCCGCTGAAAGCCGAACCCGGCGTGCGCGTGGTCTTCCTCAAGGACGGAGAGCCGCTGCCGCCGGAAACGCAACTCGTCGTGCTGCCGGGCTCGAAAGCGACGATCGCAGATCTGGCGGCGCTGCGCGCCTATGGCTGGGATATCGACATTCTCGCGCATGTGCGCCGCGGCGGCCGCGTCTTCGGCGTCTGCGGCGGCTATCAGATGCTCGGAAGCGCTATCCGCGATCCGCTCGGCGTCGAAGGCGCCGTCGGCGAAGCGCAGGGATTGGGTCTCCTCGATATTGAAACGACGCTGACGGGAGAAAAAACGCTGGCCCCGGTCAGCGGCCACGCGCCGATTTTCGACGCGCCGTTCTGCGGCTACGAAATGCATGTGGGCGCAACTGCCGGCCCCGATTGCGCGCGGCCCGCGCTGCAACTGGCGGATGGCCGCGCGGATGGCGCGATCTCGCGCGACGGGCGTGTGGCGGGCGCCTATGCGCATGGAATCTTCGCGGACGATTGCTTGCGCGCGTCGCTGCTACGCATGCTTGGCGCGCCGCAATCGTCGCTGCGTTACGAGGAGTCGATCGAAGAGACGCTTGACGCGCTTGCGGCGCATTGCGCGCGCCATATCGATCTCGACGCGCTCTGGGAGATGGCGCGATGACGGCGCATTCGGCAATCGGCGCGCCGCCCGTTGTGGCGCATGGCGGACGACTCGACGCCGCGCGCCGACTTCATCCGAACGCGCCGCAACCCTGGATCGATCTGTCGACGGGCGTCAATCCGCGCGCCTATCCGCTGCCGCCGCTTGCCGATGAGGCGTTCACGCGGCTTCCCGACGATGACGCTTTCGCCGCGCTCGACAGCGCCGCGCGCAGAGCCTATGGCGCGCCCGCCGGAGCCGATGTCGTTCCAGGCGGCGGCGCGCAAGCCTTCATTCAGATGCTGCCGCGCGTTTTCCCGGCCGAACGCGTCGCGATCCTCGGCTTCACTTACGCCGAGCACGCCGCCTGCTGGGCGGCGGCGGGCGCGCAGGTCGATACGGTGGAAAGCTTGCACGCGCTTACGGACGCCGACGTCGCCGTGATCGTCGCTCCCAATAATCCTGACGGACGCGTGGTCGGGCCGCAGGACATTTTGTCCGCCGCCACGCAGATGTCGCAACGCGGCCGTCTGCTGATCGTCGATGAATCCTTCGTGGATTTCACCCCGGAAGCGAGCGTCGCGCGTTTCGCGCATCACGACGGCCTCATTGTGCTCCGCTCCTTCGGCAAGGCTTACGGGCTTCCCGGATTGCGGCTCGGCTTCGCGCTCTGTTCGCGTGCGCGCGGGGCGAAGCTGCGCGCCGCGCTCGGACCCTGGGCCGTCTCCGGTCCGGCGCTCGCCATCGGCGCGCACGCGCTTGCGAATGACGTATGGCGCGCGAACGCCGCGCGAGCCTGCGCGGGTGACGCTGCGCGCCTCGACGCGCTTTTGGCGCAGGCCGGTTTTCTCATCATGGGCGGAACGACGCTGTTTCGGCTGGCGGCGCATCCGCAGTCCTCTCGCTGTTTCGCTCATCTCGCCGCGCGGGGGATATTGACCCGAACCTTCGCCGAAAAGTCAGACTGGCTGCGGTTCGGTCTGCCGCCAAACGAGCCCGCCTGGGCGCGGCTCGCCGCGGCGTTGGAGAGCGTCAATGGCGATTGAGGCGCCGAACAAGCCGGACGAGATGCCAGCGGATCTGGCGCCTGCCGACGCCTTCAGCGAGGCCGAGCGCGCGGCGATCTACCGAGTCATCCACGCGCGCCGAGACGTGCGTGACGAATTCCTTCCCGAAGACGTGCCGCGCGACGTTCTGTTGCGCATCCTCGACGCGGCGCATCATGCGCCCTCCGTCGGCTTCATGCAGCCATGGAACTTCATCGTCATCCGGGACGTCGAGAAGCGGCGCGCCGCCTATGCGGCCTTTCAACGCGCCTGCGAAGCCGAGGAGCAGGCGCTGGAGCCGGAGCGTCGCTCGCTTTATCGCAGCCTCAAGCTGCAGGGCATCGTGAAAGCGCCGCTCAATATCTGCGTCACCTGCGATCGCGCGCGATTCGGCGCGACCGGGCTTGGACGCACGCAGCAGCCCGACACCGATATTCTGAGCACCGCCTGCGCCGTTCAAAATCTTTGGCTTGCGGCGCGCGCCGAAGGCGTCGGCGTCGGCTGGGTCAGCATCGTCAGGGATGCCGATCTGCGCCAGATTTTTAAAATTCCCAAAGAGATCGCCATCGTGGCCTATCTCTGCGTCGGCTATGTCGCGCAGGCCTACAAGCTGCCGGAACTCGAAGCGAAACGCTGGGCCTCGCGTCTGCCTTTGGAGAATCTGATCTTCGAGGACAGCTGGGGAGAACTGGTCGCTTCCACAAACCCGCCTTAAATAACTGAAAGGCTGAGCCCGGCTTTCGTGTGGACTCCTATCGCCAACCTGTTAGCGTAGCTCGTCTTTTGGCGTGATGTTAAGGGTTGGAGAGTAGGAACCCCAGGATAGGTCGAAGCTCCATCTCGGGGGCGTCGGAGACGCGAACATGGCGCCGGTTAATTTGGAACAGCTGTTCGAGAAAGACTTCCCCCTCGCCAACAACACCATTCTCACTGTCACGGAAGTGCCAGACTGCGAAGAGCAACTGCTGAAACTGTTCGAACGCGCCATGCTCCGAGGCTTCGACAGTCACGCGCGGCTCACGCAAATCCAGCTGCCGATGGAGCGCTTTCCAGATCTCGATTCCAAGTTCTGGCACGTCCCGATTGAGGATTGCGGCGCGGCCCAGGTGCTGCGCTTCTTCTTCGCGGCGCCACAACCGCCGGCGCACTGAGCTAAGCTCCGCTGACTTTTAACGGCGTGACCCGCGCTTGCGCGGGCGCGGCGGGCTTGCGCCGAAGCTTGCTCATCAACAGATAGATCACCGGCGTCGTGTAGAGCGTCAGCGCCTGGCTGAGCAGCAATCCGCCAATGATGGTGATGCCGAGCGGGCGCCGCAGCTCGGCGCCGATTCCGGTCGCGAAGGCCAGCGGCAGCGCGCCGAAGGTCGCCGCAAGCGTCGTCATGAGAATCGGACGGAAGCGTTCGCGCGCCGCCGCGAGCGCGGCGTCATGCACGGACATGCCGCTGTCGCGTTCCGCCTGCAAGGCGAAGTCGACGAGCATGATGCCGTTCTTCTTGACGATGCCGATCAGCAACAAAATGCCGATGAAGGCGATGATGGTGAATTCGACGCCGAACAGTTCGAGCGACAGCAGCGCGCCCAGGCCCGCCGAGGGCAGCGTCGAGATGATCGTGATCGGATGGACGAGGCTTTCGTAAAGAATCCCGAGAATGATGTAGACCGAAACCAGCGCGGCGAGAATCAGCGCCGCCATTCCCGCCGCCACCTTGCGGAAATCCGCGACATCGCCCGCGAATTCGGCGCGCAAGCCGCCCGGCGGATTGAGTTCGGCGATCGCAAGTTCGATTGCCGCGACGGTGGCGTCGAGACTATAGCCTGGCGCGACATTGTAAGAGATTGTCGTCGCGGGCACGACGCCCTGATGATGGACGACAAGAGGCATCGAGCTGCGCTCGATATGGGCCATTGCGGTGAGCGCAATCTGCTCGCCGGTGACGGAGGAGACATATATGCCGGCGAGATCGCGAATGTCGCGCTGACGTTCGAGCGGCGTCTCATAGATCACGCGATACTGATTGCGCTGGGTATAGACGATCGCATCCTGTCTCTGGCCGAAAGCGCTGTTCAGCGCGGCGTCGATCGCGGCGATCTGCACATTCATTCGGGAGGCGGCGTTGCGATCGATGACCACCTTGGCGCGCAGCCCGCCACGTTCCTGGTCGGAGGCCACGTCGATGAGTTCGGGCGCCTGCTTCAGGCGCTCCAGCACCTTGTCGCGCCACGTCTCGAGAATCTCGATCGACGGACTCGACAGGGTGAACTGATATTGCGACTTGCTCATCCTTCCGCCGGTTCGCAGATCCTGAGACGGCACCATGAACACGCTGAGCCCCGGAATTTTCGCGAATTCGCCGCGCAGCCGCGCGATCACCTCTTTGCTCGATGCGCGCCGCTCGTCGGCCGGCTTCAAGGCGACGAACAACCGGCCTTGATTCGTCGAGGCGGTCAGGCTGCTGGCGCCGATGAATGAGCCGACATTGGCGACGTCGGGATCGGCGACCAGCACGTCGGAGGCGAGCCGCTGCAAACGCGCCATCTCCGTGAAAGAAACGTCGCCCGAGGCCTCGGTCGTTCCATTGATCAGGCCGATGTCGTCTTGCGGCAGGTTGCCCTTGGGGATCGTCTGGTAGAGACGCACCGTCCAGCCGATCGAGACGACCACGACAAGAAGGGTGGCCCAGGGATGATCGATCACCGGCCGCAGGCTGCGCGCGTAAAGATCGACGATTCGATCGAGACTGCCTTCGATAAGTCGGTCGAAGCGCGAAGGCGCCCTTTCGCGAGGCGCCGGCAGGCGCGCGCAGACCATCGGCGTCACGGTTAGGGAGATGACCGTTGAAATCGCAATGGCGAAGGTCAGCGTCCAGGAAAACTCGCGCAGCAGCCGACCCATCACGCCTTCCATGAAAAGAAGCGGAATAAACACAGCGACGAGCGAGAGGCTGATTGAGACGACGGTGAAGCCGATCTGCTTGGAGCCGACCAGCGCCGCTTCGAGGCGGCTCAGTCCGCGCTCGGCGTTGCTTTGGATATTTTCGATCATGACAATGGCGTCGTCGACGACGAAGCCGACCGAGATCGTCAGCGCCATGAGCGACAGATTGTCGATCGAGAAGCCCGCGACCCACATCGCGGCGCAGGTGCCGACCAGAGAGAGAGGCACGGTGATGCCGGCGGCGATGACGGGCGTCGCGCGGCGCAAAAACACATAAACGACCATCATCACCAGAAAGATGGAGATCGCCAGCGTCCGCTGAATGTCGTGAATGCTGGCGCGAATGGTCTGGGTGCGGTCGGCAAGCACATCGATCTTGACGCCGCTCGGAATCCACTCCTGAAATCGCGGCATCATCGCTTTGATCTGATCGACTGTTTCGATCACATTGGCGTTTGGCTGCTTGGTGACGATAAGAAGAACGGCCGGCTTGCCGTTGAACCAGCCGGCGGCGTTGCGGTTCTTGACGCCGAGCTCGACCGTGGCGACGTCGCCGAGCTTGACTATCGCCCCGCCGCGCGCTGCGATCACGATGTTGCGATAATCTTCGGGCGTCGTCAGCTGATCGGTCGTCGCGAGCGTGATCTCCCGCGAATCGCCACCGAGCGCCCCGACGGCGGAATGGGCGTTGGCGGCGTTGAGGGCGTTGGCGACGGCGTCGACGCCCAGCCCCATGGCGGCGAGACGCGCGCTGTCGACCTGGACGCGGATCGCCGGCTGCTCGGCGCCCGCGAGGCGCGCCTCTGCGACGCCTGGGATCTGGGAAATCCGCTGCGCGATCACGGAATCGGCCGCATCGAAAATCGCGCTCGTCGGCAATGTGTCGGAGGTCATCGCCAGCACGAGCACGGGCATGCTCGACTGGCTCGCCTTTCGATAGACGGGCGCCATCGGCAGATCCGAGGGCAGGTCTGTGATGGAGGCGTTGATCGCCGCCTGAACGTCGCGCGCCGCCGCGTCCAGCGGCCGTGAGATGTCGAATTGCGCGATGATCTGCGTCGAGCCAAGCGAATTTGACGACGTCAGCTCGTTGAGGCCGGCGATGCTGGACAGGCGCCGTTCGAGCGGCGCCGCGACGGACGCCGCCATGGTCTGCGGATCGGCGCCGGGCCGCAGCGCGGAAATGCCGATAATCGGAAAATCCACCGCAGGCAGGCTCGCCACCGGCAGGAAAAAATAAGCGACGGCGCCGACGAGGAAGAGTGCGCTGGCCAGTAGCGTCGTCGCGACCGGTCGCCTGATGAAGGGCGCGGAGACGTTCACTCGGCAGCCTCCCGGGCGGGCGGCTTCGGCAGTTCGGCGACCGGCTCAAACTCCTTCTCGGCGATCGGCGGCTCGGCCGGCGGCGAGAGCCGCACGCGCAGCCGCTCGACGGCGAGATAGATGACCGGCGTCGTGTACAGCGTCAGCGCCTGCGAGAGCAGCAGGCCGCCGATGATCGCGACGCCGAGCGGAATGCGCAGCTCGCTGCCCGGCCCATGCGAGAGCGCGAGCGGCAGCGCGCCAAAGAGCGCGGCAAGCGTCGTCATCATGATGGGACGGAAGCGCAGATGGCAGGCGCGCACGATCGCGTCGCGCGCCGAGAGTCCGTCGTCGCGCTCGGCGTCCAGCGCGAAGTCGATCATCATGATCGCATTCTTCTTGACGATGCCCATCAGCAGAACGACGCCGATCAGCGCGACGATGGACATCTCAATTCGAAATAAGAGAAGCGCGACCAATGCGCCGACGCCCGCAGAGGGCAGAGTCGTCAAAACAGTGAAAGGATGGGCGAAGCTCTCGTAGAGAACGCCGAGCACGACGTAGATCGACACGACCGCCGCAAGGATGAGCCAGGGCTCGCTCGCCAGCGACTTGTTGAATTCGGCGGCGTCGGCGCTGAATACGCCGAGGATCGACGACGGCATGCCGATCGCGGCCTCCGCGCTGGCGATCATTTTTACCGCGTCGCCAAGCGCATAGCCCTCCGCAAGGTCGAAGCTGATCGTCGACGCCGGAAATTGGTCCTCATGCGCGACGGTCAGCGGCGCCGAGAGATTTTCCAGCTTCACGAAACTCGCAAGCGGCGTCTGCGGTCCGCCGCCAAGCGGCGCGACATAGAGCTTTTCCAAAGCCGACGGATCGCGCTGATACTGCGCGGCGGCTTCGAGAATGACGCGATACTGGTTCGATTGCGTGTAGATTGTCGAGATCTGTCGCTGCCCAAAGGCGTCGTTGAGCACGTCATCGACCATCTGCGCGGTGATGCCGAGCCGCCCCATCTTCTCTCGGTCGATGCGCATCAGCGTGCGCAGGCCGCCGTCCTGCGTTTCGGCGGCGACATTGCGCAACCCCGGGGCCTTACGCAGGCTGTCGAGCAATCGATTTGACCAAGTCAGCAATTCCTCGCGGTCGGGGGAGGTCAGCGTATACTGATACTGCGAGCGGCTCGGCCGCGTCGTGATCTGGATGTCTTGCACCGGCTGGACGTACAGCGCGACGCCAGGGAGTTTTTGCCCCGCGGCTTTCAGCCGGTCCGCAATCTTTTCAGCATTCTCGTGGCGCTCGCTATGCGGGCGCAGCATCACCGTGAGCCGCGCCACATTGGTCGTCGCATTGAGCGGCCCGACGCCGAGCACGGACGTCACCGCCCTGACGTCCGGGTCACGGCGGAACTCCTCGGAGATCTTCGCCTGCAGCCCCGTCATTTTGTCGAAGGACGCGTCCGCCGAGGCCTCGAGAACCACCGACAGCACGCCGGTGTCCTGCCGCGGCAGGAAGCCCTTGGGAATCACCACATAGAGCGCGACGGTGAGCGCGAGGGTCGCGACGGTGATCGCGAGCATGAGTTTTTCGCGCTTGAGCGCCCAGTCGAGCGACGCGTAATAGCCTCGGTCGAGCGCAAGCGAAAGCGTCTCCCAGCGGGAGGGGCCCCGCGGCGGCGCAAAACGCAGCAGGACCGCGCAGAGCATCGGCGTCAGGGTCAGCGAGATCACCGCCGAGACGACGACGGCGATCGTCAACGTCAGGGCGAATTCGCTGAACATCCGTCCGACAATGCCGGTCATGAACAGCAGCGGTATAAAGACGGCGATAAGCGAGACGGTGAGCGATACGACCGTGAAGCTGATTTGGCGCGCGCCGTCGAGCGCGGCCTGACGCGGCGCTTTGCCTTCCTCAATATTGCGCACGATGTTCTCGATCATCACGATCGCGTCGTCGACGATGAAGCCGGTGCCGATGGTCAGCGCCATCAGCGACAGATTGTCGAGCGAGAAGCCCGCCGCCCACATGATCGAGAAGGTGGCGATGATCGAGAGCGGCAGGCTGACGCCGGCGATGATCGTCGCCCGCCAGCTGCGCAGAAACATCAACACGACGAGCACGACGAGCGCCGCGGCGATGACGAGCGTCAGCTGCACCTCGAAAATCGAGGCCCGGATCGTCACGGTCCGGTCGTTGACGATCTCAAGAGACATGCCGGCGGGAAGCGCTCGCTGCATCTGCGGCAGCTCCTTCTTCACCAGCTCGACGGTGTTGATGATATTTGCGCCGGGCTGCCGCAGCACGTCGAGAACGACCGTCTGCTCGCCATTATGCCAGCCGCCGACGCGTGAGTTCTCGAGCCCGTCGACAACCTGCGCAACGTCGCGAAGCGACACCGGCGCGCCATTGCGCCACGCGACGATGATGTCATTGTATTGGCTGGCGCGCAGAATCTGGTCGTTGGCGTCGAGCGTGTAGGATTGCCGCCTGCCGTCGAGCGAACCCTTGGCGCCGGCGATGTTCGCCGCGGCGATGGCGAGGCGCAGATCCTCCATGCCGATGCGATTGGCGGCGAGCCGGCCGAGATCGGCCTGAATGCGCACGGCGGGGCGAACGCCGCCCTGCACCGACACGCGCCCGACGCCCGTGACCTGCGAGAGCTGCGGCGCAATCAAGGTGTCGGCCCGATCGCTCAAATCGCGCAGCGTGGCGGTTTTTGAACGCAACGTCAGCGTCAGGATCGGCGTATCCGCGGGGTTCACCTTGGCGTAGACCGGCGGATAGGGAAGGTTGCGGGGCAGCGTCGAGGCGGCCGCGTTGATCGCCGCCTGAATATCCTGCGCGGCCGCGTCGATGTCGCGGTCGAGGTCAAACTGCAGCGTGATCTGTGACAGCCCGAAAGAGCTTTGCGACGACATGTTGGTCAGCGACGGTATCTGGCCAAACTGCCGTTCAAGCGACGCTGTCACCAGTGAGGCGATCGTGTCGGGGTTGGCGCCTGGAAGCTGCGTCGTCACCTGAATGGTCGGAAAATCGACCTGCGGCAGCGGAGAGACGGGAAGCCGCAGATAGCCCATCACGCCAAACAGCAGCGCGGCGAACGCCAAGAGCGACGTCGCCACCGGCCGTTGGATGAAGGGCGCCGAAACGTTCATCTTTTTGTTCGATTACCTCGCATCGCAGGCGCAGGCGCAGGCGCGCCGTCACTTGGCGCGCTGCGCCGGTCTTCGGCGCCAGGGCCATTTTTTTCGGCTTTAGCGGTTTCCGGCGCATTCATGACGCGCACATTCGCGCCATCCGACAGCCGCGAGAAGCCGCTTGTGATCAAGACTTCGCCGGGCTCGAGCCCCGAAGTGACGACGGCGATCGTCTCATCTTGTCGGCCTGTCGTCACCGGGCGCATTATGGCGACGTTATCGGGCCCAAGGATATAGACGAAGGCGCCGTTCGGCCCGCGCTGCACGGCCTGACTCGGCGCCACGAGAACATTCTTCATCGTATCGAGCATCAGCCGCACATTGACGAACTGGCCGGGCCAGAGCGCCAGATTTGGATTGGCGAAGGTCGCTTTCAAACGCACCGTGCCCGTCTGCTGGTCGATCTGATTGTCGATGACGGTCAGCTCGCCGACTTCGATCGGCGTGGCGTTGTCCGGACCGAGCGCCGAAACCTTGGCCTTTCCTTGCGCCTTCTGCACCGCCGGCAACGCCTGCTGAGGCAATGTGAACACAACATAGATCGGCTTCAGTTGCGTGATGACGACAATGCCGGTCTGGTCGGAGGCGTGCAGAATATTGCCGACGTCGACGAGGCGGATGCCGGCGCGCCCGTCGATCGGCGAGCGGATCGTCGCATAGTCCAGCGTCGTTTTGGCGTTGTCGATCGCCGCTTTATCGGCGCGCACCAGCGCTTCGAGCTGGGCGACGGACGCCTTTTGAGTGGCGTGTTGCTGCTTCGAGGCGTAGGCGCCGACCAGGAGTCTTTCGTAGCGCGCGAGATCGACGCGAGCATTGGCGAGATTGGCCTCGTCCTGCGCCTTCTTGGCCACCGCCTGATCATACTGGGCCTGATAGAGCGCCGGATCGATTTCGGCCAATATGTCGCCTTTGCGGACGTCCTGTCCTTCGGTGAAGGCGAGGCGCAACAGTCTCCCATCCACCTGCGTGCGAATTGTCACCGTGTTGAGCGCCTGCACGGTGCCGACGGCGTCAATGGTCACGGGCACGTCGTCGATGCGCACCTTGGCTGCGGTGACGGTGACGGCCCCCTCGCTGCGTCCGCCGCCGGAACGCCCCGCGACGGGGCCCTGGTCCTTGGCGGCGTTTTTGGCGGCGAACCCGGGAAGCCTGCCCGTCTGATACGCCCACGCAAGGGCGCCGGCGAGCGCGAGCGCGCCGACCGCAAGCAGCACTCTTCGGCTGACGCGGTTCATGGCCATGGTCCTCTGTCGGCCTCATAAGCGGCGTTGGAGCGGGCGATCTCGATTTCGCGAGTCGTCGGCGACCACCCCCCGCCGAGCGCCTGATACAGGCTCGTCGCCGCCTGGAAGTGGGAGAGACGCGCGACCGCGAGCTGGTCCTGCGTCTGGAAATAGGTCGTCTGCGTCTGCGCCAGCTGCACGATGTCGATTGTCCCTTCCCGCAGACGCATCTCTACAGCGTCCAAGGCGCGTCGAGCCGCAGAGACGGCGACGCCCAGGAACTTCATCTGGCGGTCCGTTTCGCGTATTGCAATCAGCGCGTTCTCAGTATCGGACAGAGCGGTTAGAATCTGCTTGCGATAAAGCGCCGCTAATTCGGAATATCGGCCCTTCTGCAGGTCATATTGGCCCTGCAGGTTCCAGCCGTCGAACACGGGCTGCGTCAGCGTGCCGGCGACCTGCCAGGCGATCGCGTCCGGCCTCAGAATGAGCGTCGTCAGCATCGAACTCTGGAATCCATAGAGCCCTGTCAAGGTCAGGGACGGGAAAAACGCCGCCCGCGCCTGCAACACCGAGAATTCCTGGGATGCGAGACGCGCTTCCGCTTCCGCCACGTCGGGGCGGCGCAGCAGCACTTCGGAGGGCAGACCTGGCGCAATTTGCGGAAACTTGAGCTTTGCTAAAGAGCCGCCCTTGAAGGTCATGCTTTCGGGCGTCTGCCCTAGCAGCACCGCCAGCGTGTTGCGCGTCTGGCGCAACGTCTGTTCGAGCGGCGGAATCGTCGCGCGCTGTTGAGCAAGTATCGTTTCCTGCTGCGAGGTGTCGAGCACGGTCGCCGTCCCAGCCTCAAGCCGCGCGTTGATGGCGTCCATGACCCCCTGCGCGATCGCGACGTTCTGATAGGCGATGCGCAGGCGATCCTGCGCCGTGAGCACCTGGAAGTAGGCGTTCAGCACCCCGGCGACGGTCGAGATTTCGACAACGTCGCGATCAAAGCGCGAGGCGTTGGCGAGGATGCGCGCGGCCTTCGAGGCATCCTCGTTCTTGCCCCAGAAATCCACTTCGTAGCTCGCCGTAAGGCCGAGCTGGAAAAATCCGAAGGAGCGGGCGTCGAAGGCGGACTGCGATCCCGTGTTCGACGTCGAGGGATTAAAGCCGGTGCTTGAGGACCCTACGTTGATGGTCGTGCCTGGAACGCGCGTCGAGCGAGCGATATTCGTCATATTGACCGCCGGCCACAGCGCGGCGCTCGAAACCCGCGCCTGAGCGTCGGCCTGAGCAATGCGGCCGATTGCGG
>JALHNR010000094.1 GCA_022843525.1 Methylocystis sp.
ACATCGGTTCACGCAAACTCCCGGCGCGTCATCGCGCGCAATAGCGCCTTCGCTGCGACCGATCACATATTCGGATAGTTTGGTCCGCCGCCGCCCTCCGGCGGAACCCAGGTGATGTTCTGCGCCGGGTCTTTGATGTCGCATGTCTTGCAGTGAACGCAATTCTGCGCGTTGATGACGAAACGCGGATCGCGGCGCGTCGCTTCATCGGCATAGACGACTTCGTAGACGCCGGCCGGGCAATAGAGTCGCGCGGGCTCGCCGTAGATCGGGAGGTTGCGCGCGATCGGAATCGCGGGATCGGCAAGCTTCAGATGAACCGGCTGATCCTCCTCGTGATTGGTGTTCGAGACGAACACCGACGACAGCTTGTCGAAGACGAGTTTGCCTGCGCGTTTCGGGTAGACGATCGGCGTGACTTCCGAGAGCGGCTTTAAGGTCTCGTAATCGGCCTTGCCGTGCTTGAGCGTGCCGAAGAAGGAAAAGCCGAACAGCTCATTCGTCCACATATCGAGGCCAAAGAGCGGCGCGCCGACATAGGTGCCGTATTTCGACCAGAGCGGCTTGACGTTGCGCACGGGCTTCAAATCGCGGCCGATCTCGGAGGCGCGCCAAGCGGCGTCATAGGCGTCCACCGAATCATGCGCGCGGCCTTCGCCGATCGCCGCCGCGACATGCTCGGCGCATAGGATGCCCGAAACAATGGCGTTGTGGGAGCCTTTGATGCGCGGCACGTTCATGAAGCCCGCGGCGCAGCCGACCAGCGCGCCGCCCGGCATGACGAGCTTCGGCACGCTCTGCCATCCGCCCTCCGTCAGCGCGCGCGCGCCGTAGGAAAGACGTTCGCCGCCTTCGAGCGTCGGCGCGATCAGCGGATGCGTCTTGAAGCGCTGAAACTCGTCGAAGGGAGAGAGCGTCGGATTTGAATAGTTGAGATGCACGACGAAACCGATCGACACGAGATCGTCGTCGAAATGATAGAGAAAAGAGCCGCCGCCGGTGTCGGCCGCAAGCGGCCATCCGAAGGAATGCTGCACAAGTCCATCCTTGTGCTTCTCTTTCGGAATGCGCCAAAGCTCCTTGAAGCCGATGCCGAACTTCTGCGGCTCGCTGTTAGCGCAAAGGTCGTATTTCGCCAGCAATTGCTTGGTGAGCGAACCGCGCGCGCCTTCGGCGAAGATCGTATATTTGCCTTTGAGCTCCATCCCGCGGGTGAAGCTGTCTTTCGGTTTGCCGTCGCGTCCCACGCCCATGTCGCCGGTCGCGACGCCGACGACTTCGCCCTTGTCGCCGTAAAGCACTTCGGCGCCGGCGAAACCAGGATAGATCTCCACGCCAAGGTTTTCGGCTTCCGAGGCGAGAAAGCGCACGACATTGCCGAGCGAGCCGATGAAATTGCCGTGATTGTTCATCAGCCGCGGCATCAACATATTGGGAATGCGCAAGCCGCCCTTTTCCGACAGCAGCAGGAAATGGTCTGCATGGACTTTCGTCTTCAGCGGCGCGTCGTCGCGCGCGCGCCACTCCGGCAGAAGCCGGTCGAGGCCGATCGGATCAATGACCGCCCCGGAGAGAATATGCGCGCCGGGCTCGGAGCCTTTCTCGATGACGACGACGGACAGATCCGGCGCGACTTGCTTCAGGCGAATCGCCGCGGCGAGGCCAGCCGGTCCTGCGCCGACCACGACCACGTCATATTCCATAGATTCGCGTGGCGGCAGCTCCGTATCTTCAGCCATTTTCAATCCCTTTTGCCTTTTCTTGGAGGCATTCTAGCCTTTTTGCCGCCGCCGCGGCAAAAGGAGTTTCGCCTTCGGGAGGGGCTTTGTTGGAGGCGCCCTCGCGGCGAGGTTCGCCGGCGGCGGGATGAGGTGCATAATCAGGCCATGCTCGATCCGCTCTACGCCCCCGCCGCATGAAGCGGCTCGCGGTCTTCATCGCGCTGGCGCTCCTGGCCATCGTCGTTTGGCGCGTCGCCTATCGTCCGGCGAGTCCCGCCGATGTCTTTCTGGGCTATGTCGAAGGAGAGATGCTCTACATCGGCCCTCACGAGACCGAGAGGGTCTCGAGCCTTGCGGTTTCGGCCGGCGCCCAGGTCAAAAAGGGCGATCCGCTGTTCACGATGTCGACGACGCTTCTCGATCGCGTGCGCGACGAGTCCTCGGCGCGCCTCGCCCAACTCGAGGCGCAAGTCGAAAATCTGCGAGCGGCGATGAATCGGCCCGAGCAGATCGCGGTTTTGCAAGCCGCGCTGGAGCGCGCCGAGGCCGCTCTCCAATTGTCCCGCGTGGATTATGAGCGGCAGCGAAAACTATACGCCAAAGGCCATGTCGCGAAGGCTGCGCTCGATCGCGCCGAAATGGCCCGAGCGCGCGATGAGGCGAGCGTGGAGGAAGCGCGCCGGCAGGTTCAGGCTTCGCGCATGGCGAGCCGTTCGCAGGAGATCGAAGCCGCGGAAGCAAGCTTAAAGCAGGCGCGCGCGCAACTTGACGCGCTGAACATCCGCATCACGCGCCAGAGCGTAGTCGCGCCCGCCGACGGCGTCGTGCAGGACGTTTTTTTCCGCCCCGGCGAGATAGTCAACGCGGGACAGCCGGTCGTCGCGCTACTGCCGCCCGAGAATCGCAAAGTGCGCTTCTTTGTTTCCGAGCCAGAGCTGCCGAAGATCTCGCTGGGCGAACGCATGCGCGTCACTTGCGACGGCTGCGCCGATGATCTCTTTGGGCGCGTCAGCTATATCGCCAGCCGCCAGGAATATACGCCACCCGTCATCTTCAGCGACAAGGAGCGCGCGAAACTCGTTTTTAAGGCCGAAGCGCGCCTGGAAGGCGCGGCGCGCGCCTTACCCCTTGGCATGCCGGTCGGCGTCAGGCCGGCGCCGGAGCCGACGGGAACGGCGCCATGAGCGTCGACAGCGAGATCGCGATCGACGTGCGCGGGCTGACCAAATTCTTCGGCGCCAAAAAGGTCGTCGACAATTTCACGCTGCAGGTGGCCCGCGGTCACATCCAGGGCTTTCTCGGCCCGAACGGCAGCGGCAAGACGACGACGATCCGCATGATCTGTGGCCTGCTGACGCCCGATTCGGGCGAGGGGAGGTGTCTTGGCTACGACATCCGCCGCCAGCAGGAGGAGATCAAGCGTTATGTCGGCTACATGACGCAGGGTTTTTCGCTCTACCGCGACCTCACGATTCGCGAAAATCTGGAATTTGTGGCGCGAGTCTACGGCCTCGAAGCGCCGGAGGACGCGGCTCAAGCGGCGCTGGAGCGCCTGGGACTCGTCTCGCGCGCCGATCAGCTCGCCGGCGAACTGTCCGGCGGCTGGAAGCAGCGACTGGCGCTTGGCGCATGCATCCTGCCGGGCCCATCGCTGCTCCTGCTCGACGAGCCGACCGCGGGCGTCGATCCCAAGGCGCGCCGCGACTTCTGGGACGAGATCCATCATCTGGCGACGCAAGGCTTAACGGTTCTCGTCTCGACGCACTACATGGACGAAGCGGAGCGCTGTCACCAGATCGCCTATATCGCCAATGGGCGGCTGCTCGCTTCGGGCACGATTCCGGAGATCATCGCCAGTGCGAATCTCTCGACTTGGGTGGTGACGGGCGAGGGCCTCGTCCGCTCAGCAGCCAATTGAAACGTCAACCCGGCGTGGACATGGTTGCGCGCTTCGGTTCGGCGCTGCATGTCGGCGGGCGCGATGAAGCCGCGATGGAACGCGTCGCGGAGCGCTATAGCGCGGAAGGGCTTCATCATTGGAGACGCGACGAGCCATCGCTCGAAGACGTGTTCATTGATTTGATGACTCGCGCTGGAGCCGACCAGTGAGCACGCAGGAAGGTCTGCCGAGCGTCGTTCCCCGTCCGGCGCGACGCGGCGCGCTCGCCCAGTCCTGGCAACGTTTCGTCGCGATGTTCGTCAAGGAGTTCATTCAGCTTCGGCGCGACCGGCCGACCTTTGCGATGATCGTCGGCATTCCGATCATTCAGCTGATGCTCTTTGGATATGCGATCAACACCGATCCCAAACATCTGCCGACGGCCGTGCTGACGGGCGACGACAGCCCGATCGCGCGCGCGCTGATCGGCGCCTTGCGCGCCACCGATTATTTCAACATCAAATATGTCGCGCGCGGCGAGGCCGACGCCGACAAATTGATCCTCTCGAACAAGGTGCAGTTCGTCATTCAAATTCCGCCCGATTTCTCTCGCCAGCTCGTCCGCGGCGAAAAACCGGGACTGCTTCTCATCGCCGACGCCACGGACCCGACGGCGACCTCGGGCGCGGTCGCCGCCGCGCTGGGCGCCGCGAATCAGGCGCTCGACCGTGAACTGACCGGACCGCTGGCGTCGCTTGCGCAGAATGCGCCGCCTTATGAGATCCGCGTGCATCGACGCTACAATCCCGCCGGAGAGACGCGCCGCAATATCGTGCCCGGACTGATCGGCACGATTTTGACCATGACGATGCTGATGTATACGGCGATGTCGGTCACGCGCGAAATCGAGCGCGGAACGATGGAGGCCTTGCTCGCCATGCCGGTGCGCCCGGTCGAGATCATGCTCGGAAAAATCGCGCCCTATGTGGTCGTCGGCGCCGTGCAGATGTCGACGATCCTCATCGTCGCTTCCTTGTTGTTTCAGGTGCCGGTGGTCGGTTCGCTCTTCACGCTCAGCGTGCTGACTCTTCTTTTTATCCTCGCAAATCTGTCGGTGGGCTACACTTTCTCGACCGTCGCGGTAAATCAGCTGCAGGCGATGCAGATGACCTTCTTCTTTTTTCTGCCGAGCATGCTTCTGTCGGGCTTCCTTTTTCCTTTCCACGGGATGCCGATGTGGGCGCAATATGCGGGTGAGGCGTTGCCGCTCACCCATTATCTGCGCATTGTGCGCTCGGTGATGTTGAAGGGCTCTAACTTCGGCGATCTCGCCGTCGACGCCGGCGCGCTTGCGGCCTTCACGCTTGTTGCGATGAGCGTTGCGGTGATGCGGTTCCGGCAGACTCTGGACTGACGATGACGACCCAAATTTCGGCGGCCTAACATTGGCGCGGAGACAAACAATGTCGGACACCCAAGACGCGGAAACGCGATTTAACATCATCATGAAAATCGCCGCTGTCGCCGCGGTGGTGCTGACCGGCTATTACATTTGGTCCTTCTTCGTCAGCAGTCGCTATGAGGCGCTTTGTGGCGCCTCCTATTGGGAGCTCGACAAAAAGCAAATCGACGCCTGCGTCGATCGGAAAAAGGAACTCGAAAAGTAGAGCAGTTCCGCATCGCGCGTCGCTCTACGCCTCTAAAAAATAAAGGCGAGGCTCTGCGCAAAAAAACCTGCGAACAGCAGCAGACCCGCGTCGCGATTCGAGCGGAACAGGCGCAGAGCGGTGATCGGCGCCACATCTTGTCGGGTCTGCGCGGTTTGCCAGGCGAGATGCGCCGCATAGGCGATGACCCCGGCATAGGCGAACCCCCCGCCGCCCGCCAGAAAAACGGCGACGGCGGCGCATGCGGCGGACACGGCGTAGAGCGCGCCGACCGCCAATTGCACGCGCCGTCCGAACAATCGCGCCGTGGAGCGCACGCCGACGATTGCGTCGTCGCGCATGTCCTGGAGCGCGTAAATCGTGTCGAAGCCGATTGTCCATGCGATCGCCGCCGCATAGAGAAAAAGCGCCGGCGCGCCGAGTTCGCCCGTGCACGCCGTCCAGCCGAGCAGCGCGCCATAGGCGAAGGCTAATCCGAGGATCGCCTGCGGCCAGGACGTGAAGCGCTTGGCGAAGGGATAAATCAGCACGATCAGCGGAGATATCAGTCCAAGAGCGATCGTGAGGCCGTTGAACGACAAAAGCACCGCGAACCCAACGAGGCATTGAGCGACGAGGAATCCCACCGCCGCCGCGGGCGTGACGCGCCCGCTGGCGAGCGGGCGCAGGCGCGTGCGCTCGACCTTGGCGTCGATCTCGCGATCAACGTAATCATTATAGGTCGAGCCGGCGCCCCGCATGGCGACGGCGCCGATAAAAAAGAGCGCCAAGTGCCAGACGTTGGGGCCTTCGCGCATCGACGCGGAGGCGAGCGCGCTCGATTCCCAGCAGGGAAGCAGCAGCAGCCACCAGCCGATGGGCCGGTCGAGGCGCGCAAGCTGGACATAGGGCAGGAATGCTGGCGGCGCGCGGCGCAGCAAAGGATGGTCTGTGACGGCGTCGGGCAGCGCGGTCGCTCCCGCCGAATCGCCGCTTGGCCTTATGCTCACAGCGGTCCGGCAGGCAACTTGGGCGGGGCCATCATGCCGCCGCCGCCCCCGGCCGCCGCTTGATCGCGCATCTCTTTCATCTTCGCTGCGGCCGCGCAGGCCTGCGACGCGAAGCCCTGAGTCTTGGCGCGCGCTTCCTTGAAGCCGTCGGCGACATTGTCAGGAATGTTGCACCATTCCTTGTTCTTGGTGATGTAATTCATCATCTCGGTTTCGACGGCGACGAGACGTTTCGCCGCGGGGCAGGCGGCTTCGGGATCCATCTTACCCTTGCCAGCCTTTCCCAGATTGTTGAGCGCCTCGATTCCCGCCATGCGCTTCTCGGTGAGCTTCCGGAAGTCTTCCTGACAGGCTTGCGCATGCGCGCCGGCAGAGGCGAGCAGCATCGCAAACAGCGAAAGCCCCGCGACAGCGCGGGAAATATCGACAGCGCCGACGATCATGTGTTTTGGTCCGCTCATCAGGCTCGCAGCATTACCAGCAGGCTTGCCGGCGACGCAAGTTTTGGCGAACCTGCACGCAACAAAGCGGCGGCTTCATGGCGAGCGCGCCTCGCGCTCGCGTCTCCGCTTGGGAAGCCGTTGTGTCAGCTTATGATTTTACTGCGCAGCGCTTGTTCGTTCGTGACGATCTCGCGCCGGACGTCGAACTCGCGCCTTCAGCTGAGGCGTCGAACTATCTGCTCAACGTCCTGCGCATGCGGGAGGGCGCCGCGATTCATCTGTTCAATGGCCGCGACGGCGAATTTCGCGCGACGCTCGCGAATGTCTCGCGACGCTCCGCAAGATTACGCGTCGGCGAGCGATTGCGCGCCCAGACTGAACGCGCCGACCTCGATTATTGTTTCGCTCCTCTAAAGCAGGCGCGGCTCGACTACATGGCGCAGAAGGCCACTGAGATGGGCGCCGGCCGTCTCCTGCCGGTGATGACGCGCCGAACGCAGGTGCGCCGGCTCAATTCGGGGAGGCTCGAGTCCAATGTCATCGAGGCCGCCGAGCAATGCGGCGTGCTGGCCGTGCCCGAAGTCGCCGCCGCCGTTGAACTGCCAGATTTTCTGGCGCGTTGGCCGGCGCGGCGGCTCTTGGTCTTTTGTGACGAACGCGCCGCGCTCGCCAACCCCTTGGACGCGCTCGAGGGCCGCACGGCGAGAGAGGGCGTGAGCGTGCTCATCGGACCCGAAGGCGGCTTCGACGCCGCCGAACGGGCCGCCATCGCCGGCCTGCCGAATGTGGCGCGCCTTTCGCTCGGACCGCGTGTGTTGCGCGCGGACACCGCCGCCGTCGCGGCTCTGGCGATCGTCCAGGCGGCAATCGGCGATTGGGGCTGGAACGGCCGTCTAAACGAAAAATAAATAAATAGAAAATAAAGCGTAGTTCTCACATTGCGCCGACAGGTCTCGCCAGTGAGCGTTCAAGACACGATCCTGCCACGATGTTTGGCTCTAGTTGGTTTGCAGCGCCGGAATGCGCCGCTCTAAGGCGAGGAGGTTCTCGTCGCCGCCAGCGCATTTACGGCGTATCGAGACATTGTCGGGATCGCAAGGCTCCTGAAATCTCGCGCGACGCGCGCGAACTTTCGGAAATGAGGCCCAAAACTCATGACCCTAGACAACATCAGCCGCAGTGACCGTCTTCTGCCGGCAAGCTTTTTCGGCGTCATCGCGCTGACGGCCATCGCCGTTGCGCCGGCGCATGCCGATAATGTCAGCCAATGCGCGCGATATGGCGCCGACTATGTCGCGGTCGCGGGGTCAAACGGTTGTGTTCGGCTCGGCGGCCACGTCCGCGTCTCTATGCCTCGCACCCCCGTCGCCCCATTGGGTTACACGGATATGCGTCGTGACGGCATGCAGCACGCTGCTGCGCGCTCCTCGCTGCCGCCGATGGCGCCCTTCGGGCTGCACGACCTCTTCCCACGCTAACCGTCGCGTCGGCGCCGGCTCCCAATATTATTGCGGAAGCACGCAATCGGTGAAGGCGGCGTCAATCGACTGTCCCCACCCGCCGTAATAGGCGTCCAAGCGCCGCTGGGCCAAAGTGCGTCCGTCTTCGATAATCGCTTCCAGGGGTGCGAGAAAAACGCTCTCGTCGCGCCCCTTGGCGTCGAGGCGGGCGCGTCGGCGCAAGCCGCCTTTCGCCAGCGCGAGAACGTCGCGCCCAACGTCGCGCAGGCTGCGGCCCTCGATTCTCGCATCGAGCGCCAGACTGGGCACATCCGCGCGCAGCGCCTGACGCGCGGCGGCGTTCCACCCCTTCGTCAGTTCGCGCGCCTGATCGAGGGCGGCGGCGTCATAGAACAGGCCGGCGCAAAGCGCGGGAAGGGCGGTGAAATGGGCGCGCGGGCCTGCGTCCGCGCCGCGCATTTCGAGATAGGTCTTTAATCTGACCTCCGGAAAGATCGTCGAGAGGTGATTGGCCCAGTCGGACATTGTGGCGCGCTCGCCGGGCAGCTGCTGAAGCCGGCCCTCCAATAAGTCCCGAAAGCTGGCTCCCGCCACGTCGTGATAGACGTCGCCGCGTTTGACGAAATACATCGGCACGTCGAGCGCATAGTCGACGTAGCGTTCGAAGCCGAATCCCTTCTCGAAGGCGAAGGGCAGCATGCCGGTCCTGTTGGGATCGGTGTCGAGCCAAATATAGGACCGTTGCGACAGCCGGCCGGTCGGCTTGCCGTCGAGAAATGGCGAGTTGGCGAACATCGCGGTGATGAGCGGCTGTAAAGCGAGGCCGACACGCGTTTTTTGAACCATGTCGGCTTCGTCGACGAAGTCGATGTTGACCTGCACGGTCGCCGTGCGAAACATCATGTCGAGACCGAGCGCGCCGACTTTCGGCATGTAGGCTTGCATGATGGCGTAGCGCTGCTTCGGCATGGTCGGCGTCTCCGCGCGCGACCATTTGGGGCTTGCGCCGAGGTCAAGGAAGCGCACGCCAAGCGCGCGGGCCACGGGCGCAAGGGCCGCGAAATGCGCGTCAAGCTCGTCATGGGTGGCGTGAACGTCGGCCAGCGGCGCCCCGGAGAGTTCGAATTGTCCGCCGGGCTCGAGCGAAATCGCGCCGCCGCCGTCGGACTGATAGAGGCCGATCAGCGCGTCCCGGTCGAGGATGGGCGCCCAGCCGAGCGTGTCGCGCAAGCCCTCAAGCAGCGCGCGCACGCCGCCCCGGCCGCCGGCGCCCTCATAGGGGACCGGCGAATCGTCGGCCGCGTAGAAGGGGATCTTCTCGTGCTCCGTGCCGATAAGCAGCGGGGCGCCGCCGGTCTTGGAGCCGGATTCGAGCCATTCGACCAACATGTTGCGCGACGTGATCGGCGTCGTATCGGATACGTCGCGGGCCATCTACGGGGAGTTTTCCGTGTTAGAGGAGATGCGCGACTGCGGCGCGGACGCGACTCGCGGGTGAAGGAATCGCGCCGATGGATTGCAGGAAAGCGGGCGTTGCGCAAGCCTCCGGCCGCGCCCGCCGCGATGGGCGTCAGATCTCGAACTTAGGCGGGTGTTCCGAGCTTGGCCGGCCAGCCTCTCAGCGCTTGCCGAACATCTGGCCGAGAATGCTTTCGAAGTCCGAGCGGGCGCCGGCGTTTTCGCCGCCGCCGCCGCGTCCGATCTGCAGCGTCTTCTGGATCTCTTCGATCGCCTGTTGAATTGACGCCTGATCCATGTCCTCGGGCATGCCTTGAGAGCGCCCGGGGCCCCGGTCGAGGTCAAGCGGGCCGCCGCGGCCCAGGCCGCCGGCGTCGCTTGTGGGTCCGCCGTAAGAATCCGGCGCGGTGCGGCGGCCGCCGAGCAGGGAGCCCAGGATCGACCCCAGAAGTCCGCCAAGCAGTCCGCCGCCGCCTGTTGCGCCGCCTCGAGGCGTCGGCATCGGCGCGGGTTCGGGCTGCGGCGTGCGCGCGCCGCCGAGCATCTGCTCCAAAATGGAGCCAAGCGCGCCTGAACTGACCAGCTGGCCGAGCACGCCGCCGAGGCCCCGGTTGCTCACATTTTTGAATAACCCGCCAATGAGCACCGAGACGAGCACCGGCAGCAGTTGCGAGAGTATGTCCGGACGCAGCCCCGACTCGCGGGCCGCGACCTGCACGACCTGCCCAGCGGCCGCCGGCGAGCCGAAGAGATCGGCAAGCAGCTGGCGCGACTGGGCGAGAGAGTCCGCGTCCTGCGCGGCGCCAGGGTCGTCGAAGGCGCCCGCGCGCAGCGGGGACGCGATATCGCCCAAAACCTTTTCGAACAGCGCCGGCTGTTCCGCGGCGTTGCTCAGGCCCACTTCGAGCGCGGGAGCGAGGGCTTTGATGGCGCGGTCCATCTGTTCGTCGGAGAGGCCGAAGCGCTGAGCCAGATTGGAGACCAACTGGCCGCCTTGCGCGGACTGCAAAATCTCGTCGAGATAGGACATGCGCGCAGCTCCGTTCACGCGAGCCCGGACGCCGAGCCCGCCGCCATGGTGTCACAGTCCGGCGGTCACGCCAATCGACTGTGGAGCTGGAAACTTGTTGCGGCGCACCGAAGTCAGCAACGCATTGTCCGCGTTCGCCGATGGGTCTCCCGCAGCGGATTCGCGCTGAGCCGGCGCCTTGACACCGTCGCGCATGCGCGACATTGCTTGCCGGCATTCAGCCGGGTGATCCGGATGGCCGCGTTTGGCGCTTAAGCGGCTCGCCGCCTCCGCGCCGCCTCTGCCAAAAGGCGCGAAGATGAACGTTCACCCCCGGCCGACCAAGCCGCCGCTCAAGATACTGCTTTGCTCGCCGCGGGGATTTTGCGCCGGCGTCGTGCGCGCGATCGACGCCGTCGAGCGGGCGCTGGCCAAGTTTGGGCCGCCCGTTTATGTGCGCCATGAGATCGTTCACAATCGCTACGTCGTTGAATCGCTTAAGGCGAAGGGCGCGATTTTTGTCGAGGAGCTCGACGAAATTCCGAACACGAACGCGCCGGTGATCTTCTCGGCGCATGGGGTCGCCAAAGCTGTTTCGGCCGCAGCGGCCGGACGCGGACTCCTCGCCATCGACGCGACCTGTCCGCTCGTCACGAAAGTGCATCGAGAGGCGGAAATTCACTGGCGGCGCGGCCGCCGGGTGTTGCTCGTCGGACATTCCGGCCATCCTGAGGTCGTGGGCACCATGGGACAGCTGCCGGACGGGGCGGTGGTGCTGGTCGAATCCGTGGAAGACATTGGGCGGCTCAAACTCGATGACGAAACGAATCTGGCTTATGTGACGCAAACGACGCTCTCGCTCGACGACTCCCAGGAGATCGTCAGCGCGCTGATGCGGCGCTTTCCAAAGATCGTTGGCCCGCACAAGGAAGACATCTGCTATGCGACGACGAACCGCCAGGCTGCGGTGAAGGAGGTCGCCCCGCATGTCGAGGCCGTGATCGTGGTTGGCTCGCCCAACTCGTCGAATTCGCAGCGGCTCCGCGAGGTGGCCGAGCGCGCCGGCGCGCCCGCGCAGCTCGTGCAGGGCCGGGGAGAGATCGACTGGGAGATTTTTGGCAGCATATCGTCGCTCGGCATCACCGCCGGGGCGTCCGCGCCCGAAGTTCTGGTCGAGGAGATCATGGACGCATTCGCCGAACGCTACGACATTGTCGTCGAGACCATCTCCAGCGCCGATGAGAACGTGTCCTTTCCTCTGCCCAAGGAGCTGCGGGCGATCGCCTGAGGGCGGCCCGCAGTGAACGGTCGGCGCCGATGGCCGTCTACACGCAGGTCGACGACGAGGAGCTGATCGCTTTTCTCGCGACATATGATCTCGGGCCGCTGCTCTCCTGCAAAGGCATCGCCGAAGGCGTCGAAAACTCCAAC
>JALHNR010000095.1 GCA_022843525.1 Methylocystis sp.
GCGCCACACATCGGGCGTGCGCGGCGCATCGCGCGCCTGTGGTTCGCGCCATTGCAGCCTCTGCGCTTTGCCGAAAGGCAAGGGATGCGGACCATGGCCTTCGAGCGTCTTCGCGGCGGCGACGGGAGTGAGTCGCGCCACCATACGCGCTTCGACGTCCCTCGGCATGACGACAAGCCGATAGGCGCCTTTCTCGAACCGCCGCGTGATTCGCTGCATTTCGCCCGGCGCCGCGAGCGGCCAGCCGTCGGCGTCCTCCAATCTTGCGCGCCATTTCTGCTTCAGGCCGAGAAGCTCGATGCGATATTCGCCTTCGCGCGTGATCTCGACCGGCACGATGGCGCCCTTGCCGGAATCGAGCGTCGCGCGCGCGATCCCTGCGTCGACGAGTTTCGCCGTCGGCGCGAGCGTCGCAGGCGAGACGGCAAGGCCGAGATGGCCGGCGGAGTCCTTCGCGGTGACGGCCGCGCGATAGCCGCCGGCGCGCAGAAAAGCGGTCACCAGCGCATTGTCCCCAGGCCCATTCGCTTCGCCTTGGCCAAGCCGCGGCGAGACATTCGCGCCGACGCGCAGCGCGGTCTTCATGCGGCCCAGCGTTTCGACCCGGTAGAGACCGCCTTGCGCGACGTCGAAGCGCAAGCGTTTCGTTTCGTCGCGGCCAAGATCGAAAAAGGCGGGACGCGCGACTGAGGCCGAAAGCGGGGTGGACGCGGGCTTGCCTGCTTCATCCACCTTTGCCGGCGTCGATTCGGGAACGAAGATGAGGCCCAGCGCGCGCGGTTTTTCTGACGCCGCGATCTTTATTGTCGCTAGGCGCTGCTCATTCTCTTCCTTTTGATCGGCGAGAGTCAGCGCGACATCGGCGCCATGCCAATCGCGCGCAATCGCCTTGCCGGTCTTGGGAAGCCGCACTGGCAGAGCCACGTCCTTGCCTGCGTCCTGCCAGAGCGCCAAGGGCGCCTTGTCGAGTTCAACGGGAAGCGCGACGACGCGCGGGCCGGTCAGGAGTTGCGGCGCGACATTCGTCAGGATGAGATAGGAGCTGTCCCTTTCGAGAGTCTGCGTCCCGAAGGAAATCGTGGAGCGTGAAGGCGCCGCCGCAGGCGCTGATACAGAGAGCCCGGGCGGCCCGAGCGTCACGTCGATCACGCCGGCTGAGTCGCTCTTTGGCTCGAGCTTGAGTAAATAATAGCCCGCCTGGAGATCGTAGCGCGCCGGGTTATTTCCGTCCGCGCGGGGCGCCAGCGCGCCAAGCGCCGGTTCAATCGAAGCGTCGACCTTGACGCCTTTCGCATCGATCGCGACGAGTCCGTCGCGCGTCGCCTCGAAGAGAATCGACGTCGGCCCGAACAGGTTGAATTTTCCGCGCCACGCTTTTCCGGCGCCGATGCGCGGCGCGTCCGAGGCGATCACCCGCGTCTTGCCGTCTTTCTCTACGCGCGCGAACAGCGCCGTGGCAGGGGCTTCGTCGCCGCCGTCGCCAGCAAGATCAACGCCGACAAGATGCGGCCCTGACGCTTCGAATGTTTCGCGATCCGATTGGCGCAGCCCGCGTAGCGTGAACGCCTGACCCTCGTAGCCGGAGACTTCAAGACGCGCGTTTGTCTTGCCGTCGGACGCGAGCCGAAGGTTCGCGGAGGGCGTGCGGCTGTTCTTCGAGATCGTCGCAATCTCTTTCGATGCGTTGCGCTGCGCTTCAAGCCGCGCCGGCGTCGTCTGCGCGAGGTCGAGACGGAAAGCGTCATAGCTTGCCGGCGCGTCGAAACGCTCGGCGCCGAAGGGGCCGATCACGCCCTCGGCGACGCCCGCCGCCAGCAGCGCCGGCGCGTCAAGTCGTAGCAAGAAGGGCTGCCCCGCGTCGCCTTGCGCCAAGACCAGCTTTTCGCCGCCATAGGCGGTGACGACATAGCGCCCCGGCTCCAGCGCGCCTTCAACACGCAGCCGATTCATCGCGCGGCCCGGCTTTGTTTCGACCGTCTCCTGCTCGAAGGCGAGATCGACGAGTTCGCCGTCGCTGCGCCAGACGCGCAGGTCGCTGAGCGCCCGGCCGATCGCTTCAAGGCTCACGCGACCCTCGGCGCCGACGTCGAAGGAATAGGAGCGTTGCTGCAGATCTCCGAGTTCGCCGCTTTGGATGCGCCCTGGCGCGAGCGTCGGCTTCGACGGGCTGGATTCGGCGAACGCCTGCGCGGAGAGCGCGATCTTGCCGCTCGCGCCCTTCACGCCGAAAACCCGTAGCTTGTAGACGCCCTTATCGAGCAACGCGTCAATGCGTCCGTCGCGCAGGCCGGGCGCGCCGCTTGAGTCAAGCGGGCCGGCGATCATGTCGACGAGTTCGATGCGCGCGCCGGAGGGACTCTTTGCGCGGATCGAATAGCGGCCTGGCGCGGGAACGGTCAGGAGACTCGCGCCGTCGCGGTCCGCCGCCAAGTCGCTTGGCGTAAAGCTGATCGGGCTTGGTTTGGCTCTTGTCTCGGCGATTGCGTTCTGTGTGACGCGCCACGCCGGCTGCGCAAAATACGCCGCAAAAGCGGCGACAAGAGAAAACGCGATCCGCCGCATGAGCGCACCGTAAGCCAGCGGCGGACTTGCCGGAAAGGCCGCGCCGCCGCTGGAGTGAAGCATAGGCCGCGCGCCGCGTTTGAGTCGAGAGCCACGCGCCTCTCGCTGCGCCGACGATTCGTCCATGCCGCTGTCCCACGCGTTTGTTTGGCCGACGCCAGTTGGAGCCGACGGGAATATCTTTTAGGCTAGGCCCTGCGTCTGGGGATTGCGCGAGCGCACATCTAAACCAGGGAAGTCAGCATGCGTCGGTCGCTATTCGCCTTTGTTCTTTTTGGCGCGCTCTCCTGCGCTCAGCAGGCGGCGGCGATAAAGCTGACGCTCGCCTACCCGGCGGTGCTGCGCGCGGGTCCAGAGGAGAATTATGCGGCGATCACGACCGCGCCGGCGGGGACGGAGATCAGAATCCTGCGCGACGATCCAAGCTGGACACGCATCGCCATCGACAAGAGGCGTTTTTTCGTCGCGACTCTGGAGCTTGTGTTCATGTCGTCTAGGGTCACCCAGACGTCCGGCTGCGATTTCGGCTATCCTTATTCAGGCAGCACGCAATATTTTGCCGAGCCGCTGACGGAGCTGCGCCACAGCTGGCCGCTGGGCGCGCTGCTTGGCTATCACAACCGATTTCCCTGCTAAGGCGTCAGATCACAGAGTGTCGCCGGCGCGCGCCAGCTCGACCTGCGGCGACCGCGTCTTGGTGTCCTCGAACTTCGCGCGATAGACGACGAAATTCTCCATCACGCGCTGCACGTAATTGCGCGTTTCGGTGATCGGAATGCGCTCGACCCAGTCGATCGGATCGACATTGGGCTTGCGCGGATCTCCATAGGCGTCGATCCATTGCTTCACCCGCCCGCCGCCGGCGTTATAGGCGGCGAAGGTAAGGAGATAGGCGCCGCGATATTCCCCCAGCAGAATGCCGAGATGCGCCGCGCCGAGCTGGGCGTTGAAGGGCGGATCATTGAGCATCCGCGACATGTCGAAGCTGACGCCGCGCATGGAGGCGGTATGCCGCGCCGTGGAGGCGATCATCTGCATCAATCCCATGGCGCCGGCGGATGAAACAGCCTTCGGATCGAAGGCGCTTTCCTGGCGTGCGACGGCGAAGACGATCGACCGCGACGCCGAGCCTGGAAGGGCGTTGAAATCGGGAACGCCATAGGCGGGGAACGCGACGTCGTCGAGCGCGATGCCCCTGTAGGAGGCGGCCTTGCCGTAAATGAGCGAGAGTTTTGCGTCGCCCTGGCGCGTGACGACCTCTCCGAGCGCCGCGACCTGCGTCTCGTCCTGCAAATATTTAGCGCTATCGAGTGCAAGCGGCGCCGCGACGTCCTTCTCGCCCACGGCGAATAGCAGCTCCGCAACGCGAACCGCTTCGTCCCGACCGTCGCCGGAGGCGGCTGTCGGCGGCTGGCGGAGCGGGCGCTCTTCGGCGCCGAGGCGGGAATTGGCGAGTTGCCCGTAGAACGTCGTCGAATGCGCAGCCGCCTGGAGATACAAATTGCGCGCTTTGGAGTCGTCCTCGGCGTGCGCGGCCTCCGCCGCGCGCCCCAGCCAATAGTAGGCGCGGGACTTTTGCAGCGGAGTCTCGGCGGCTTCAGCGAGCCGCGTGAAATGGCGCTCGGCCTTGATCGGCTCGTTCAAGAACCGCAGCGCAATCCAACCGGCGTTGAATTCGGCGTCGACCTTGTTGCTGGTCTTTGCGGCGGCGTGATCCGCGCAAAGCGTATAGGCGGTCTGCGGATCGCCCTGGTCGAGGAGCTTGCGAGCGACGATGCGCCGCTCCTCCCACCAGGCGTCGCCGTCGACGACCTGCTCGATGTCGCGCGGCGCCTTGCGCAGCAGCGCGCCCGCCTCAGCGAATTTCTTGTCGTTGCGCAGCTTGTGCACGCGTCCGTAAAGCAATCCGGGATCGTTCTGCACAGACGCCGGCAAAGCGGCCGCCAGCTTTTCGACGCCGGAAATGCGCGCGCGGGCGAGCAGCGTGACGTCCTTGCCGGCAAGCTCGGCGCTTCGCAAAGCGAGCGTATTCTTTCCGGCGTAGAGCAGACGATCGGCGCGGAACTTGTGATCGGCCGGCGTCAGGAACTCGCCGAGCTCCTTGTTGAAGATCGTATCGAACCCCTGTCCGATATCGTCATTGCGCCAAGCGTCGCGCGCCAGCGCCGCCGCCCATTCAAAATCTCCCTCGCGCGCGATCGCCCGCGCCAGGGCATATTTGCCAAAGCCGGTGAGCGGCTTGTTCTCCGCGAACCAGGCCAGCACGGTCTTGTCGGCGTGGCGCTCGGCGACGAGCGCCTGCTCGCCGCGACGGCGCAACCAGTCGCCGGCGGGCCAATCCGGGTGAGCCGCAAGGAATTCAGCGATGCGCCTGAAGCCGGCTTCGCGGGGATGAAGCCGAAGGCCGGTCCATCGCGCGGCGGCCTCGGCAAGCGGCGCGTGGAGCCGCGACGCGGCGTCGTCGCCTCGAGCGAAATCTCCCGACCTGTATGCGGCGATCGCCTGGGTGAAAACCTCCGCGTCGTCTCCCAGCAGGGCGGCGGCGGGATCAGCGGCAACCTCGCCGTTCAGCCAGCCCTGCGCAGGGGCATTGGCGACGATCGGCGGCAGCGCGCCTTCATCGGCGGCAAAGAGCGAGTTTTCTAGGGGATGCGCCGCCTCGTCGTCAGCGCGTTTGCGCTCGACGAACTCGCGCACGGTCTCCTGCAAGGTGCCGACCCGCGAGCGCCAGGCGCCAAGACTGAAGGGAATCGTCGGCGTCCAGCGCCAGGCGGTTTTGCGCTTCGCCTCGCCGTCGCCAAGCCGGTCAAGGCCGGTGAAGGCGGGCGCCGCGATCACGAGGGCGGCGATGCCGACCGTCAGTTTGAACCGCGTCGCAACGCGTCGAGGCAACATCATCAGCGCGTTTCCCTACTGGTGTGAAAAAGCTGCGCTCATTTGGTTTACGAAGGGTCAACTTCGCGCGACGGCTGTCTTCGACCTCTCGTCGTCTCCCATTATGGCGTGGGGCCTTATAGCACAGTGTCGGGCTTTGTGGCGTGGGGCTTTCCTCGACGCAGCCCAACGGCTATGAAGGGCAATCAATCTTAGCGACGCGATTACGGCGGCTCTGAGGCGTAGGGAAAGCTCTGATTCTATGAGTGGAAAGCCGATTTTTCATGGGTCGATGACGGCCCTGGTCACGCCGTTTTCCCATGGAGAGGTCGATTATGACGCACTACGCGCGCTGATTGATTGGCAGATTGAAAATGGAACGCATGGCCTCGTGCCCGTCGGCACCACGGGGGAGAGCCCGACGCTGAGCCATGAGGAGCATGGGCGCGTCATCACCGAGACGATCCGCGCCGCGCGAGGGCGCGTGCCGATCGTCGCCGGCGCGGGCTCGAACAATACCCGCGAGGCGATCGCCATCGCCGGCCATGCCGAGCGCGCGGGCGCCGATGGGCTCCTCATCGTCACGCCCTATTACAATAAGCCCAACCAGGAAGGGCTTTATCTGCACTTCAAGGCGATCAACGACGCCGTCTCGATTCCCATCATCATCTACAATATCCCGCCGCGCTCGGTCATCGACATGAGCGTCGAGACCATGAAGCGCTGCGCCGAGTTAAGGAATGTCGTCGGCGTGAAGGACGCCACGGGCAACATCGGCCGCATTTCGCTTCAACGCGCGGCGATGGGCCCGGATTTCATCCAGCTTTCGGGCGACGATCTCACGGCCCTCGCCTGCATGGCGGCGGGCGCGCATGGGTGCATCTCGGTCGTCGCCAACATCGCGCCGCGGCTTTGCGCCGATCTGCAGAACGCCTGTCTTGCCGGCGACTACGCCAAGGCGCTGGAGATTCAGGACAAGCTGACGCCGCTGCATGTCGCGACTTTTGTTGAGGCCGGCGTCACGGGCGCGAAATACGGGCTGTCGCTTCTGGGCAAGACTGAAGAAGAGGTGCGTCTTCCTCTGGTGCCGTGCACGCAACCGACGAAGGATCGCATACGCGCGGCGATGATCCACGCCGGCGTGCTCCCCGCCTAGAGCGCTTCCCGATCACACTGAATCATGTGATCGATAAGGAATCGCTCGAAATCAAAATGGTGGAGCAGGTTCTCATCGAAAAGGTCTGTCAACTTTTTCGGAACCTGCTCTAAGGCGCCAGATTCGCGTCTCTCCTTCATCGAGACGCTTTGAGGAAAATCAGTGGCCGCAAAGCCGGATCCGAATTTCAAGGTCGTCGCGGATAACCGCAAGGCGCGCTACAATTATGAAATCGGCGAAATTTTCGAAGCGGGACTAGCGCTGACGGGCACTGAGGTGAAGTCGCTGCGCACGGGCAAAGCGACGATCGCGGAAAGCTACGCCCATGTCGATCGCCAAGGCGAGGCATGGCTCGTCAACGCCAACATTCCCGAATATCTCGCCGGCAACCGGTTCAACCATCCGCCGAAGCGTCCGCGCAAACTGCTGCTCAAGGCGCGGGAGCTCGCCAAGCTCTCGCAGGCTATCGAGCGTGAAGGCATGACGATCGTGCCGCTGAAGCTCTATTTCAACGCCAAGGGCAGGGCCAAGCTGCAAATTGCCCTCGGAAAGGGCAAGAAGCTGCACGATAAACGTGAAGTCGAGAAGAAGCGCGACTGGAGCCGCGAAAAGGGCCGGTTGTTGCGCGCACGCGGCTGACCCGACCTACAAAAATTCCGCGCCCCGATATCGAGACGCCGAACCTTTGGATTTCCGTCTGGACCTTTCGGTCACTCGCCGTCTTCTTCTTCGGCGTGAGCCGCTTGCGGCGCGGGACGCGGACGCTCCTGATACCGCTGCATGCGCTCTGCGCGTTCGCCCGGATCGCGGCCGATCTTGCCCACAAGATGGATAAGGTCAATGAATTCGTCGGCTTGGCGACGCAATTCGTCAGCGATCATCGGCGGTTGGGTGGTGATCGTCGAAATGACCGAAACCCGAACGCCGCGCCGCTGCACGGCCTCGACCAGCGACCTGAAGTCGCCGTCGCCGGAGAACAGGACCATGTGGTCGATATGCCCGGCCATCTCCATGGCGTCGACCGCCAGCTCGATGTCCATATTGCCTTTGACTTTGCGGCGCCCGAGCGAATCGACGAACTCCTTCGTCGGCTTGGTCACGACTGCATAGCCGTTGTAATCCAGCCAATCGATCAGAGGACGGATTGACGAATACTCTTGATCCTCGATCAGAGCAGTGTAGTAGAACGCGCGGATCAGGCGGCCCTTGCCCTGGAATTCGCGGAGCAAGCGCTTATAATCAATATCGAATCCAAGCGATTTCGCGGTCGCGTACAAGTTCGCGCCGTCAATAAATAACGCAGTTCGTTCGATATCTGCCATCTTAGTCTCGCGGTCGGGTTAAGGTGTTAAACGCGGGCGGCGCCGGCTAACGCCGTCAAACCCGCAGTTCGGCGTTTCGCTCAATTCAATGTCCGGCGCCAAATTAACAATTGGCGATTGCGCCGTTCTCGCTGCATTCGCCGGCTATTCAGAGCCATCTTTGAAAAGCGCCGCACGCGTCTCTAGCAAATACATCGCCTCTCCATGTCACAGCGTCAAGAGGAACTGCGTTTTTTTACGGGGCGATGATTGGGCATTTTCTAGAAAAAATCAGCTCAGCAGCGTCAAAAAAAATCGGCCGCGCGTCTAGAGCTAAGAGATTATTGCCTATTTTTCCTAATTGGCGTATCAGCGCTACTCCCGAACCGAATGGAGCTTGACAGCAGATGGCGCGCGTTACTGTCGAAGATTGCGTCGACAAGATCGAAAATCGCTTCGACCTTGTCCTTCTCGCGGCGCATCGGGCGCGAAACATCTCGTCTGGTCAGCCGATCCTCGTCGATCGCGACCGCGACAAAAATCCCGTGGTCGCCCTGCGCGAGATCGCAGAATCGGCGCTCGCACCGGAAGACCTTTCCGAGGATTTCATCCACTCGCTGCAGCATCACGTCGAAGTCGACGAGCCGGAGGCCGAAGCGGCGCCGGCCCTGACCCCTGCGGTCGCCGGGGAACTCGAAGTCGAGGGCCCATTCGATCGGATGACGGAAGAAGACCTGCTGCGTGGTCTCGAAGGGCTTGTGCCGCCCGCAGAGGTCGAGGACGAAGCGGAGTAGGTTCGCCCGATCCCCGCTGGCGGGGCGTTCACGACACGACTCCGCCGCGACTCTCCTGCCGACCTTGGCTTCGCGCGTCGTCGCCGTTGGCCATGGTCGTTGGTCATGGCGGCCGGCCTGCGCTATTCTCTCGACACACTCGCCGCTCCGGCGCCGCTCGCTTGCCTCTTGCGTGGAATTTGCGCTTGGGCGGCGGCCGGGCCGGCGCATAACCGGTCATTGGCGCCACGCGCATGATGCGTCAGTATGAGCTTGTCGAACGCGTGCGGAAGTATAACCCGCGCGTCGACGAGGATTTGTTAAACCGCGCCTATGTCTACGCGATGAAGGCGCATGGAGCGCAGACCCGCGCCTCCGGCGACCCTTATTTTTCCCACCCGCTCGAAGTCGCGGCGATCCTCACCGATCTGAAGCTTGACGACGCGACGATCGTCGCGGCGGTTCTGCACGATACGCTCGAAGACACCGACGCCACGCGCGAAGAGATCGACCGGCTGTTTGGCGAACAGATCGGCAAACTCGTCGAGGGCCTGACCAAGATCGAAAAACTCGATCTCGTCACCAAGCAGGCGCGGCAGGGCGAGAACTTCCGCAAATTGCTGCTCGCCGTCGCCGAAGACGTGCGCGTGCTGCTCGTCAAGCTCGCCGACCGCCTGCACAATATGCGCACGCTGCATTTCGTCCCGCAGGAAAAGCGCGCCCGCATCGCACAGGAGACGCTCGACATCTATGCGCCGCTCGCCGGCCGCATGGGCATGCAGCGCCTGCGCGAGGAGCTCGAGGGACTCGCCTTTCGGCATTTGATGCCGGAAGCGCATCAGACCATCGAGCAGCGGCTGCACGATCTGCGCGCGAAGAACGGACGCATCATCAAGCGCATCGAGGACGAGCTCACCAAGGAGTTCGAGGCGCGCGGCATCACCGCGGCGGTCACCGGACGGCAGAAGACGACCTTTTCGGTGTGGCGCAAGATGGAGCGCAAGTCGATCTCCTTCGAGCAATTGTCCGACATCTTCGGCTTTCGGATCATCGTCGGCGCGGTGGAGGATTGCTATCGCGCGCTCGGCGTCGTGCATACCAAGTGGCCCAACGTCCCCGGCCGCTTCAAGGATTACATCTCGACCCCGAAACAGAACGACTATCGTTCGATCCATACGACCGTGATCGGTCCTGGCCACCAGCGCGTTGAACTTCAGATTCGCACCGCCGAAATGCATGAGATCGCACGCTTCGGCATCGCCGCGCACGCGCTCTACAAGGACGCGGTCGGCGCGCATGGCCGCGAGCAGCTCGCCAAGGAAAGCCGCGCCTTCCGCTGGCTGCAGGAAACGCTCGATCTCCTCGTGCATGGCGACAATCCCGAGGAATTTCTCGAGCACACGCGCCTCGAACTCTTTCAAGATCAGGTGTTCTGCTTCACGCCCAAGGGCGGACTGATCGCGCTGCCGCGCGGCGCGACGCCGATCGATTTCGCCTACGCCGTGCACACCAAGCTCGGCGATTCAGCCGTTGGCGCGAAGATCAACGGGCGCGTCGGCCCAGTGTTGTCGCAGCTGAAAAACGGCGACGAGGTCGAGATCATCCGCGCCGAAGGGCATGTGCCCCCTGCAGCGTGGGAGGGCGCGGTGGCGACCGGCAAGGCGCGCGCCGCGATCCGACGCGCGACGCGCGACGCGGTGCGCCAGCAATATGCCGGGCTCGGCCGCCAGATCGTCGAACGCGCCTTCGAGCGCGCCGGCCGCGTCTGGAGCGAAGAGAAACTGAAGGCGGCGCTGACCCGACTCGCGCGGCCATCGGTCGAGGATGCGCTCGCCGCCGTGGGGCGCGGCGAAATCTATTCGGGCGACGTCGTCAAGGCGGTCTATCCGGATTTCAGCGAAGAGCGCAAAGCCGCGCCGACCGCCATCGGTCCTGGCGAGCCGGGCTGGTTCGGCGTCAAGGCGAACGCCAATGTGGTCTTCAAAGCGCCCGGCGCGAAAGAGGGCAGCGGCGCGATTCCAATTCGCGGGCTGCGCGGCGACGCGCCGGTGCGTTTTGCGCCCGACGGCGGCGCCGTGCCGGGCGACCGTATCGTCGGCATTTTCACGCCCGGCGAGGGCATCACCATCTATCCGATCCAGTCGCCCTCGCTCACCGCCTTCGACGACCAGCCCGAACGCTGGCTCGACGTGCGCTGGGATATCGAAGCCGGCTCTTCGGCGCTGTTTCCCGTGCGCATCGTCGTGACGGCGCTTAACGAGCCCGGTTCGCTCGGCGCGCTGGCGACGCTCATCGGCGAGACCGGCGCCAATATCGACAACATCAGCTTCAAGGCGCATTCGCCGGATTTCCGCGAAATGACCTTCGATCTCGAAGTCGCCGATCTGAAACATCTGAACGGCGTCGTCACGCGGCTGCGCGCGAGCGCTTTGGTGAGCAAGGTCGAGCGGATGATTGGGTAGCTGGAGATTAAAATGGACATCAACAATTTTCAGCGTGTCGGTTCCATCAGCAATGCGCATGCAGGAAGGGAGTTCGAGCAAGCGGCGCAGTTGTTTTTTGCCCGCCAAGGCATCGATTTGATTAGCAACTTTGGCGTGGAAGTAGGCTTTGCCAAGAAAAAAATCAGAAAGTTCGATCTGGGATCGAGCGATCCAGCTGTCGTTGTGGAGTGCAAATCACACAACTGGACGCAGGGGGGCAACATTCCAAGCGCAAAAATTACTGTTTGGAATGAGTCGATGCTGTACTTTCATATCACGCCCGATCGGTACAGGAAAATACTTCTGGTGCTCCGGAGCGTCCGGAGCAATCAGTCGCTTGCTGAGTATTATTTACGCAACTACGGCCATCTTGTCCCACAGGGTGTCGAAATCTGGGAGTGCGACGCGACGGGCTGTTCCGGTCAGCGCATTTCTCCGCGTTGAGCTATAGCCTAGAAGAAAGCGAGTCGATAGCCGCGCCACCGTCTACAATGTGAAATGTGGCTGTGCTGACCTCGCCCGCACCTAGCGACGCTCTTCATTGCATCCGTTAAGGCGTGCCGATCAGACGGGGTGCGGCTTCTTAACGGCCGGCAGCGTTACCTCTTCAACAGCTTTTGCAGCTTGAGCAGATCGAGGGCGAGCGTTGGGGCCTCTCCCGGCAGGCGGGTGAATCCGTGATGCAGGTAAAAGGTTTCGGCGGCGGTCGAGATCGCATGGACGATCACCAGCCGA
>JALHNR010000096.1 GCA_022843525.1 Methylocystis sp.
GCTCTCGTGAAAGGGCACGGTCGGGCTCGCGCCATAGACCGAGCTTGTTGAGGCCCAGAGAAAATGCCGTGGCTTCAGCAGTCGCGCGATCTCCATCACGTTGAAGGCGCCGACGAGATTGGCGTCGACATAGGCGCGCGGATTTTGCAGCGAGTAGCGCACGCCCGCTTGCGCCGCGAGATGGATGATGACGTCCGGCGCGGCCTGTTCGGCGGCGCGAGTCAGCGCCTCCATGTCCTCCAGCATCGCGATCGTGTCGCGATAGCCGTTGCTGCGCAGCAGAATGGCGCGCCGCGCCTCCTTGAGACCCGGATCGTAATAGGGCGTCATCCCGTCATAGCCGTCCACCAGATGCCCGGCCTCTAACAGGCGCTTGGCCAAGTGAAAGCCGATGAAACCTGCCGTGCCGGTCACAAAGACGCGCATGAGCCGCCATATTCCCGCGTGATGAAAGCTTCGCCCTCATGGGCGAAGGCGACCGGCCTGTCAACGCGCCTGCGAGGCCTTCGTTTTCGACGCTTCAAGCCATATGTTGGGGCAAAGAGGAGAAACCGTCATGGTTGGCGGCGCCGATAAGCCCAGGACGATTCACCCGCTCTTCGTTCGGGTGACGCATTGGGTGAACGCCTTCGCGATCTTCGTCATGGTGCTGAGCGGCTGGCGCATCTACAACGCCTCGCCGATCTTTGGCTTCGAGTTTCCTAAGGATTTCACTTTGGGTGGTTGGCTCGCGGGCGCGCTCGCCTGGCATTTCGCGGCGATGTGGCTCCTGGCGCTCAACGGATTCGCTTATCTCGCTTACGGCCTGGTTTCGGGCCACTTCCGAAGAAGCTTCATGCCGATCTCGCTCGGCGGCGCGTTCGACGACGTATTGCTCGCGATGCGAGGCCTCCTGGATCATGCGCCCGGCCGCTACAACGCCGCTCAGCGCGTATTCTACGTTGGGATCATTCTTGCCGTGATCGTCGCCATTCTGTCCGGCCTCGCCATCTGGAAGCCCGTGCAGCTCCAAGCGTTGACAGCGTTGATGGGCGGCTATGAGGCGGCGCGAATAGTGCATTTCTTCGCGATGGCGACGATCGTCGCTTTCCTAGTCGTTCACATCGGACTCGCCGTGAGCGTCAAAGGCATTTTGGCGCCGATGTTCACCGGACGGGCGGAGACGCCGCGATGAAGCCGCCCCGTAGCGAACGTCTTTCCGCCTTTCGGCCGCAGATCGCGCGGCTCGAACGCCGTCTCTTTCTCAAGCAAGGCCTGTCGCTTGGCGCGCTGTCGCTCCTTTCGGGCTGCACATTGAAGGACGACGACGCCGTCGATCGGCTGCTTTTGACGATGTCGCGCTTTAACGACCGCGTCCAGGCGGCGCTTTTCGATCCCGCGAAGCTCGCGCCGACCTATTCCGAGGCGGACGTCACGATGCCCTTCCCCTTCAACGCCTATTACGAGGAGAAGGACATTCCGCTCATCGACGGCGAGAACTATCGACTGCAGCTCTCGGGCCTCATCGCGGACAAACGGCCCTGGAGCCTCGGCGACTTGCGCGCGCTGCCGCAATCCAGCCAGATTACGCGACTCGTCTGCGTCGAGGGTTGGAGCGCGATTGGCCAATGGGGCGGGGTCGCCTTCCGCCATTTTCTTGAGCGGATCGGCGCCGACCTCACGGCGCGCTACGTGGGGTTCAAATGCGCCGACAAATATTACTCAAGCATCGACATGCCGAGCGCGCTGCATCCGCAAACGCTGCTTGCGCTCGAGTTCACCGACGCCAAATACGGCTATCCGCTGCGCCTGCGCCTTCCGACGAAACTCGGATTCAAGAACCCGAAATTCATCGGCGAGATCTTCGTGACGAATGACTACCCAGGCGGCTATTGGGAAGACAAGGGATACAATTGGTTCAGCGGCTCTTGACCCGCGCCGGCGCGCCCATACCTAAGCTCGACGCTTTCTCGCCACTATTTTGACGCTCTATGGCCGCGCGGCAGCTGAGTCGGCGCCCTGACAGCGAGGACATATGACCAATCGTCGCCCCTGCGTTAACGGCATTCTCGCGGCGGTGCTGTCCGCCAGCGTTATCCCCCTTCACGGCGCGCTCGCGCAGGAGAAAACTCCGACCGCACAGCGGCCAGCCGTCAGACTTCCCGCCTCATTGCCGGTCAAGAACGAGGTCTCCGTGGGAGAGGCGGTCAAACCGGAGGAGACGGAAGCAGCCGACGGGGAATGAACGCGCAATTTTTTAAGACTCCATTAACCAATTCGTCAAACTGCTGCTAACTGCGCGAATTCGGTCATGAAATCACCGCAGCGTAGGCGTGGCCGCGACCCAAGTTCATCACCGTTGACCGGCCTGATGTCTGTGGGGCGGGCCGGTTGATTCGGCGGGGGGTCTCACTTCGAGGGGACCAACCAGTGATGAACCAGCGACCTTGCGTGAACGGCATATTGGCCGCCGTGCTATCGGCGAGCTTCCTTCCCATTCACGGCGCGCTTGCCAAGGAAGACAGATCCGCGAACGCGCCTGGCGCCGTGAAACATGCAGCGAAGAAGCCGGCGAAGCCGCCGGCGCCGAAGCAGGACGCGAGCAAACCGACGCCGGACGACCAGGGGGGCGCGGGCGACAAGCAGTAGCGGGCGCCCTCGCGCAAATCGCTAATAGTCGACAGCAACCAGGTAAAGACCGTGCGGCGGCGCGACCTGTCCGCAGCGCGCACGGTCTTTCGCCAAAAGCGCCAGCGCAAGATCCTCGACGCGCCACTTGCCGCTGCCGACATGCTCCAGCGAGCCGGCCATGGAGCGCACCTGATTATGCAGGAAGGAGCGCGCCGAAGCGACGATCTCGATGCGCGCGCCATCGCGGCGCACGTCGAGACGCTCCAGCGTGCGCATCGGCGAATTCGCTTGGCATTCCGAGGCGCGAAAGGTCGTAAAGTCGTGACGGCCCACGAGAGATTGCGCCGCTTCATGCATGGCTTGCGCATCGAGCGGCCGCTTGACGTGCCAGGCGCGGCCGAGGTTCAGCGCCAAAGGCGCGCGGCGATTGTCAATGACATAGAGATAATGGCGGCGGATCGCGGAAAAGCGCGCCTCGAAATCCTCGCCGACCGCGCGCGCCGCGAGCACCGCGATCGGGTCCGGCTTCAGATGCGCATTGATCGCGTCGCGCAGCCGATCGCCGCGCCAGTCGCGCGCAAGATCGACATGCGCAATCTGCCCCCGCGCATGTACGCCGGCGTCGGTGCGGCCCGCGCCATGAACGACGGCGCGCGCGCCGCCATTGAGTGCGGCGACGGCCTCTTCGAGGCGCTGTTGGATGGAAACGCCATTCGCCTGCCGCTGCCAGCCGACGAAAGGCCCGCCGTCATATTCGATCGTCAGCGCGAAGCGGGGCACGTCAGGCGAGCGAAACGCCGCGCGTCAGCCTGCGGCCGCGAGCGAATTCTTCAAATTCCATTTCGCCCTTGCCGGCGCGTTGCACGCGCAGCAGCCGCAGCGCGCCCGCGCCGCAGGCCATGAGCCCGGCGTCGTCGAGCGCGACGCCCGGCGCTCCCGCGCCTGCCTCGACCCGTGCGCGCAAAACCTTCACGCGCTCTATGCCATGGCCGAGATCGGCTTCGAAAAAAGCGCCCGGAAAGGGCGAGAGGCCGCGCACGAGATCATGGAGGTCTTGCGCCGATCGGCGCCAATCGATCCGGGCTTCCGCCTTCTCGATCTTTTGCGCATAGGAGGCGCCGTCTTCGGCCTGCGGCGTGAAGCGCAGTTCGCCTTTCGCGAGCAGATCGAGGGCGTCGGCCATCAGCGGCGCGCCGAGTTCGGCGAGTCGGTCGTGCAATTCGCCCGCCGTCATCTCGGCGACGATCGGCGTTTTCGCCGTCAAGGCGACGGGCCCGGTGTCGAGACCGGCCTCCATCTTCATCACCATGACGCCGCTCTCGGCGTCGCCCGCCATGATCGCGCGCTGAATCGGCGCGGCGCCGCGCCAACGCGGCAGCAGCGAGCCATGCAGGTTGAGGCAGCCGAATCGCGGCGCGTCGAGGATCGGCTGAGGCAGCAGCAGACCGTAGGCTGCGACAACGGCGACGTCAGCGTCAAGCGCGGCGAAATCCGCCTGCGCGTCGGCGCTTTTCAGGCTTTTGGGCGTGCGAACGGGAAGGCCGAGGCTCTCCGCCAAGAGGTGGACGGCGGACTTCTTTTCCGCCATGCCGCGTCCGGCCGGACGCGGCGGCTGCGTGTAAACCGCCGCGATCTCATGGCCGCGAGAAATGATTTCCCTGAGCAGGCGGGCTGCGAAATCCGGCGTGCCCATGAAGACGACGCGCATTCTGTCGCGCAATCGTCAGGCTCCGGCTTGTTCCGACTGACGCTCCGTGGCGGCGCGATGCTGAGCGGCGATCTCGTCATGGCGCGCCGCCTTGTTGAACTTCTTGACGACGCGCTCGCGCTTTAAGCGCGACAGATGGTCGATGAAGAGCCCGCCTTCAAGATGATCCAGCTCGTGCTGCACCACGGTCGCGAGCAGCCCTTCGGCGTCGAATTCCTGGATTGCGCCGTCCCGGTCGAGATGCCGCAAGCGCACCCGCGCCGGCCGTTTCACGTCCTCGAAATAGTCGGGCACGGACAGGCAGCCTTCCTGATAGACGCTCAGTTCCTCCGACGCCCAGATGATTTCCGGGTTGATGAGGAAGAGCGGCGAACGCGTCTCCTCGGTCTTGCCCGTGTCGACGACGACGATGCGCTTGGCCACCGCGACCTGGATCGCCGCGAGGCCGACGCCGGGCGCCTCGTACATGGTCTCCAGCATGTCGTCGAGCAGACGCCGCACCTCCGCGTCGACACGGTCGACAGGTTCGGAAATCTTCCGCAGCAGCGGATCCGGAAGCGTGATGATCGGCAGAATGGCCATTGTGTTTCGCCGTGGCTCTTTGCGTTTCCATGAGATAGGCGCGACCGGCGCGTCCGTCAAATCGAAAGGGAGCGGCGCGTCTTTGCCTAAGCGCCAAACGCGGCTAACATGCAAGGGCAAAAAATGTTCGCCGCCGCGCGGAGCGGCGCGGCGCCTGGAGAGCGCGCGCCATGTCTTTGCTGATTTTTCTAGGCCTCGTCGCCGCCGTCGCCTTCTGGCTGGTCAGCGTTTACAACGGCCTCGTGTCGTTGCGCCAGCGCGGCAAGCAGGCCTTTTCCGACGTCAATGTGCAGCTCAAGCAGCGCCACGACCTCGTGCCCAATTTGGTCGAGACGGTGAAGGGCTACGCCACCCATGAGAAAAGCACGCTGGATGACGTGATCAAGGCGCGCAACGCCGCGGTGACTGCGCAAGGCCCGGCGCAGATAGGGGCGGCCGAGGGCGCGCTGACCGGCGCGCTTTCACGGCTGATCGCGCTGTCGGAAGCCTATCCGGATTTGAAGGCGAACCAGAATTTCCAGCAGCTGCAGAGCGAGCTGTCTGACATCGAAAACAAGATTTCCGCGGCGCGGCGCTTCCTCAACAATACCGTCGCCGAATACAACGCCACGCGGGAGGGCTTTCCCGGTTTCCTGATCGCGCAGCGCTTCGGCTTCGAGCCGCTCGACTATTTCGAGCTGGACGAAGCGCAGCAGAAGGCCGTCGAAACCCCGCCGAAGGTGGAGTTTTAGCGAGGGCGCCCTTCCTTCTCCCTTGTGGGAGAAGGTGGTCCTCGCGCAGCGAGGGTCGGATGAGGCGCGCCGCAAGTCGATTTTATTCCGGCGTCCATTCGATTGCGGCAAGATCGCGCGCGCCGTCGATGATGCGCACGATCTGTGCGCCGTATTCGGTGATACGGTAAAGCGCCAGCCAACGCTCGATCACCCATACCCGCGCGTCGGCGGCAATCTCCGGACGCGCCTGTCCGATTTTCGGATGCCGTCCGAGATGCGCGCAACTTTCCTCAATGCGGTCATAGATCGCGTCGGCAAGCGCTTCGCTATTCCTTGCAGCAATGTAAAGCCAGATATCCAAAAGGTCTTCGCGCGCGCGGCGCGTATAATGCAGTTTGGCCACGCGGTCAGTCTTTTGCGGCGGCTCGGCGCGCGCGCGCTTCTTTCTTCAATTCGGAAAAGTCCAGCTCGCCAACGTCGCCGCTGTCGACGCCCTGTCGCCAGGCTTCCTGCAAGAGCCGCAGTTTTTCAGCCTCCTGCCGCTCGGACTTCTCCATCATCCGCAGCGCTTCGCGGACAACCTCGCTCGACGAGCTGTAGCGCCCGCCTGCGACCTTCGCCTTAACGAAATCCGCCAGCTCGTCGGTCAAGGACACGTTCATATTCATGGGATGCCTCTTGGCTACGCCAGATGACAAAATATTCCAGAATAGCAATTTTTGCTAATGTTAGGCATTTTAGGCAATCGAAAATTTGCGCGCGAACAAGGCGCTTCGCGCGCAAACTTCAGGACAGCGGCGCCAGCACCAGCGCCAGATTCTCCACCGCCACGATTCGCGCCCTGGCGCCTGGCGCGAGGCTTTCGACTGCGGCGTCCTCGGCAAGCCGCGCCTGCCATTCGACGCCGGACCAGAAGACGACGCCATGCCTCTTCGTCACCTCATGCGTCGTCGTCAGTTCGCGCCCGATCAGATCGCTGCTCTTATCTTCTTCGATATCGGCGTTTTGAAACTGCTGCAGCGGCTTCCTGCCGACGATGGCGATCAGCAGGCCGGCGCCGGCGACGATCGCCGCCGTTTCGACGAGCGATGGCCGCCAGCCGGTCGCATAGAGAACCGCGCTGGTCAGGAGCGCGCCCACCGCCACGAACATCACCGGCGAGAGGCCGATCACGACGATGTCGAGCCCGAGCAGGATCAGGCCGGCGATCAGGCTTGCATTGGCGGGGTCGTAGAGGAAGGCGGGCTCCATCTTTATTCCGCTTCCCGCCAGGGCTGCGCGCGGCGCTGCTGAGAATCGTTCGACGCCGGGCTGGCGTTGACGGCCTTGAGCACCGCCATCGCCTTGGCGATCCAGCCGGCGGGGTCGGCGCCGTCGCCCATCAGCACCAGCGAATTGCCGGCCTTGGCGAGGCGGCCATATTGCTCGATGGCGCTTTTGGCGACTTCGAGCTGCACCGCCTGATCGCCGCCGACCTGGGTGATTTGCGTGCGCACGAGTTCGATCGCCTTCGCCTGGCCTTCGGCGCGCAATATCGCCGCCTGTTTCTCGCCGTCGGCGCGGTTGATCTCGGACTGCTTCACGCCCTCCGATTCGAGCACCGTCGCCCGCTTGTCGCGCTCGGCCTTCATCTGCCGCTCCATCGACTGGCGCAGCGATTCGGGCATGGCGATGTCCTTGATCTCATAGCGCGTCACATGCGCGCCCCAGAGCTGGGCGGCGTCGGAGACGGCGCGCACCACCCGCTCATTGATCTCGCTTCGGTTCTCGAAGGTCTTGTCGAGCTCCATCGAGCCGATGGCTGAGCGCATCGAGGTCTGCGCCAGATTGACAATGGCGCGGCGGATGTCCTGCGCGCCATAGGCGGCGTCCTTGGCGTTGACGATCTTGTAATAGAGAACGCCGTCGATGGTGACGGTGGCGTTGTCCTTGGTGATCGCGTCCTGCTCCGGCACGTCGATCACCTGTTCGCGCAGATCGAAGGTGTAGGCCACGCGCTCGACGATCGGCCAGACGAAATTGACGCCCGCGGTCAGCGATCGGTTGTAGCGGCCCAACCGCTCGATGACGAGCACGGTCTGCTGGCGCACGAAGCGCACCATCGTCGACAGCGCCAGCAGCGCGACATAGGCGAACCAGAACAGCGGATTTTGGAAGAGGCCGATCGGCAGGCCGAGGTTGAAGGATCGGTCGATGATCAAGAGGCCGATTGCGGCGGCGCCGACGACAAAAAGTGCGAAACCCATGGAATGAACCCTCCGCGACAGGCGCGTTGAGAGAATGTTATCGAGCGACAGAGACACGGGCGCTCCTATTCATGACGCACGGGGTAGAGGCCTTCCCACGAAGACGCGCCCTGGGCGCCCGTCGACGTTTAGCGCGCCAGACACGCCGAAAACGTGCGCCGGCGCATGTCTTCCTCGATGCTCAGCGCTGTCTCCACCAGCTTTCGAGCGTCGGGCTGAACATCGGCGATGCATAGCGCGGCAATCGCGCCGGGCGCGCGATGTCGGTCGAATGCGCGAGCCATTGGTCGGACGCATGATACAGCGGCACGACGTAGAAGCCGGAAAGCAGCACGCGGTCGTAAGCGCGAACGGCGGTGATGAAATCGTCGTGGCTTGTCGCGGCGAGCAGGGCGGCGATGAGCGCGTCGATTGCGGGCGAGGCGGCGCCCGCGAGGTTGAAGGAGGCTTCCTGGTTCGCGCTCGCAGACCCCCAGCGCATACGCTGCTCATTGCCCGGAGACGCCGAGGCGATCCATTGCCCGAGCATCATATCGAAGTCGAACTTTTGCCGTCGGCGCTGATATTGCACCTCGTCGACGAGGCGCACGCGGGCGTCGACGCCGATGCGCTGCAGCGAGGCCGCGTAGTTGAGCGCAAGCCGCTCCTGATTGCGGTCCTTGACCATGATCTCAAAAGCGACAGGCTCGCCGTCCTTGCGCAAAACGCCGTTTTCGATGTGGTAGCCGGCGCTCTCGAGCAGGGCGAGCGCCCGCTTGGCCATCTCGCGGTCGCGGCCTGACCCGTCATTGACCGGCGGTCGCCAGCGGCCTTCCAGAATGTCTTCGCGCACGGCGTCCGGAAACGGCGCCAGCAAGGCGCGCTCTTGGGGGGACGCCGGGCGGCCAGAGGAGGACAATTCGGATTCGTCGAAGAAGCTTTTTGTGCGGGTGTAGAGGCCGGCGTAGAGATTCGTGTTGATCCATTCAAAGTCGAACATCATGCCGAGCGCTTCGCGCAGTCGGATGTCCTTGAACAGGGGACGACGCGTATTGAAGACGAACCCCTCCATGCCTTTGGGGTTTTCGTTTTTCAAAGTCTCCTTCACCACGCGTCCATCGGTGAGCGCCGGGAAGTCGTAGCCGCTCGCCCATCGCGTCGTGCTCGTTTCGTCGCGATAGTCGAGCAGCCCCGCCTTGAAGGCTTCAAAAAGCGAATTGCCGTCGCGGAAATATTGGATGTCGATCTCGTCGAAATTGTAGAATCCGCGCTGGCTCGGCAGGTCGGCGCCCCAATAGTCCTCATTGCGGCGCAGCAACAGGCGCGCGCCGACTTGCGCGTCCGCGATCACATAGGGACCGGAGCCGACGGGCTTGGCGAGCGTCGCTTCGGAAAAGCGCTCGACGTCGGTCGCGTGTTTGGGCAGCACCGGCATGATGGCCAGAATGAGCGGCAGCTCCCGGTCGCCGACGCCTGAGAGGTCGTAATGGACGGTATGCGCGTCGGGCGCGTCGATCGATTTGACCAGCCCATAGGCGATTCGCTGCTGCGGCCGTCCCTTCGTCTTTAAGAGATCGAACGAGAACAGCACGTCTTGCGCGGTGATCGGCTTGCCGTCGGAAAAGCGCGCGCGCGGGTCGAGATGGAAGGTCACCTGCGAACGCGCCTGATCGACGTCGATCGACTGCGCGATCAGGCCGTAGAGCGTGAAGGGTTCGTCTTGCGAGCGGGCCATCAGGCTTTGAAAAACATTGCCGACAAGCCCCTGCGCCGCGGATCCCGACTTGAGATTGAACGGGTTGAGGCTGTCGAAGGTGCCGGCGAGGCCGACGCGAAGTTTGCCGCCCTTCTTCGCGCCCGGCTCGGCGTAAGGGAAGTGATGGAAATCACGTGGCAAAGCGGGCGCGCCGTGCATGGCGATCCCATGCGTCGGACAGGGCGCTTCGGCCGCCCGCGGGGGCGGCGCGGCGCCCGAAGCGGGCGCGGCGATAAGGAGCGACAGGGCGAAGCTGAGCGCGCGGCGCCCCCGCATTCGCTGTTCGCCGCCGCCGCTGGCGGGGCGTCTTGCGGGAATCGGGCGAATCTTCATCGGCGGACCATAATCCAACGTCCCGCCGCAAGAAGCGAGTCGCGCTTAAGTTTTCGGCCATTTTTTTGCGATAATGGTGGGCAAAAAGCGCCTCCGCCAAGCATTGAGCCCTCCGTCCGCTGGAATTTACTGCCGCGACCATGTAAGAGCGGTGCCGTCGCCTCGTCGGCGTCTCGCGATCGCGCTGGAACACTGGGCTGGTCAAGTTCCATGGCGCTGTGGCGCGAAGGCGGCTCCCGTTATGACGCGATCTCGAAACTATCCGGAGCCGGAGAGCGCCGGCCAGCAGGACAATCGAAAGGAACTTCCGATGTCGACCCATATCTCGCGTTCTTGCGCGATCGCCCTTGCGGGAGCGTTGCTGTTCGTCGGCGGCGGCGCGTTGGCTCAGCAGGCGCCGGCGGCCGGCGCAGCGCAGCAGCAGCAACAGCAGCCTCAGGGGCCGATTGCCGCCGAACTCGTCGCTGTCCAGCCGGACTGGACCAAGGTCTGCGGCGCTGATCCGCAGACCAAGAAGGAAATGTGCTACACGACCCGCGACTTCGGCGTGTCGGCGAAGGAAGGCGAGGCGCCCCAGCCACTGCTCGCGCTCGCGATTTACGATCCCAAGGGCGACGATCAGAAGATCATCCGTCTGCTGCTGCCGCCGGGCCTGATGCTGAAGCCCGGCTTCCGCTTTTCGATCGATAAGGGAGCGCCGGAAAGCGGCGCGTTCGAAATCTGCTTCCCGAATGGCTGTTTCGCCGAGGCGAAGGTCAAGAAGGCGGTCGTCGACGGCATGAAAAAGGCCGAGAAGATGACCGTGGTGGTTAAGAATCAGGCGAATGGCGAGGTCACCTTCTATCTGCCGCTTGCCAATTTCGGCAAAGCTTTCGACGGCCCCGCCGTCGACCCGAAGGTTCTCGAAGAGCAGCAAAAGAAGCTGCAGGAAGAACTGCAGAAGAAGGCCGAGGAAGAGCGCAAGAAGCTCGAGGCACAGAAGGGCGCCGCCACGTCGCCCGCGCCGAAGCCCGCGCCGGCCGCCACCAAGAAATAAGTTTATCGCGAGCCCGAAGAAAACCCGCGCGGGACGCACCCGCGCGGGTTTTTTTGTAGCATGGCGCCCGGGCGCGAATAACTCGCGGCGCGGCGTCGCCCTTCCGCCCTCATCTTTTTCCCAGAGATTCGCTGAACCCCCGACGAGTCGCGCATAACGACAGCGTCACTTTGACGCGCGGCAATGAGCCGGTCTATATAGGCCGTCGGCCAAAATCCATCGACAACCACCGGCGAGGTCAAAGCACGCATGTCTATCGCCATCGCTATGGTCCTGGTCGTCGCGGGTTCGATCCTGTTTCACGTGTTGAGTCCCTGGCGGGCGACGCCGATCGCGTCGAACTGGGGCTTCATCGACGACACGATGGGGCTGACCTTCCTTGTCACGGGGGCTGGATTCGTCGCGGTCATCCTGTTCATGGCGTATTGCCTCTATCGCTTTCGTCATGTGCCGGGCCGGCGCGCCGCTTATGAGCCGGAGAATCAAAAGCTCGAAGCCTGGCTTGGAATCGTCACGACGATCGCCGTCATCATTCTCCTCGCGCCCGGCCTGCTCGTCTGGGGCCAGTTCATCACCGTGCCTAAGGACGCGATGGTGATCGAAGCGGTGGGCGTTCAGTGGAGCTGGAGCTTCCGCCTGCCGGGCGCCGACAATCAGCTCGGCTCGAGCGATGTGCGCTACATCGACTCCACCAATTCCCTGGGTTTGAGCCCGGCCGATCCGAAGGGGCAGGATGATCTGCTGATCACCAGCAGCGAATTGCATCTGCCGCTCGGCAAGCCGGTCAAGGTCCTGCTGCGCTCGATCGACGTCCTACATGACTTCTATGTCCCCGAGATCAGGGCGAAGATGGACCTCGTGCCGGGCGTCGTCACATATTTCTGGTTCACGC
>JALHNR010000097.1 GCA_022843525.1 Methylocystis sp.
ATCTCGCCGAAGGTCTTGTCGAGCCCGTCGGGCCGAAAGATCGGATCATAGCCGAAGCCCTTCTCGCCCTTGGGCGGGAAGACCAGAACGCCGTCGACGCGGCCCTCGAACTGCTCGATATGCCCGTCGGGCCAGACGACCGCGAGCGCGCAGGCGAAATGCGCGCGATAGGGCGGCGCGGCGCCGCGCGCCTCAAGCTCGCGCTCGACGCGGGCGCAGGCGGCCTTGAAGTCGCGGTCCTCCCCCGCCCAGCGCGCCGAATAGACGCCGGGGGCGCCGTCGAGCGCGTCGACGCAAAGACCGGAGTCGTCCGCGAAAGCGGCCAAGCCCGAGGCCATGGCGGCGGCGCGCGCCTTTAGGAGCGCGTTGCCGGCGAAGGTCTGTTCGGTCTCCTCGGGCTCCTCAAGACCGAGTTCTCCCGCGGAAACCGCCTCGACGCCATGCGGCTCGAGCAATTGCCTGAGTTCCCAGAGCTTCCCGGGATTATGCGTGGCGATGACGAGCCTGCCGGCGATTTTGCGCGGAACCATCAGATTTCCTCCCGCCGCGCGGCGCCTGGCGCGCGGGCGGGCGTCGCCATGGCGCTAATATCCCCATACTTTGCAGCGATTCGCCGTCAAATCGCCAGGATCGCCCTCTGGGGTCTTGGTCGAAGGGTCGGAAGGCGCTACAAAGTTTCGTCTTGGCGCGGTTAACCCCGCCTTTACTATGCTTGGCAACGATTGAGGAGCCGCCGAGACGGTTCCGGACGAGCCAAGCACGACGCGGCGACTTCGCCGCTCGATTTTTATCCCGGTTTGCAAGGGACGAAATGACCTCGAACATTCTCATTGTAGACGACGATCCCGTTCAACGTCGTCTGCTGGAAGCTATGACGCGGCGATTTGGTTACGAAGCCGAGACCGTCGAAAGCGGCGAACAGGCGATCGCGCGACTGACGCAGCCCGGCGCAAAGGCCATAGCGCTGCTCATTCTGGACCTCGTCATGCCTGACCTTGACGGCATGGGCGTGCTCACCCGGATGCGCGATATGAAACTCGCGACCCCGGTGATCGTGCAGACGGCGCATGGGTCGATCGAGGCGGTCATCTCCGCGATGCGCGCCGGCGCCCATGACTTCGTGGTTAAGCCGGTCGGCGCCGAACGCCTGCAAATCTCGATCAAGAACGCGCTCTCCGCCGATGCGCTCGCCGACGAAGTGCGCCGCATCAGCCGCCGGGCGCAGGGCGCGCTGACCTTCAAGGACCTCGTCTCGCGCAGCGACGACATGGCGCGCGTCATCCGGCTCGGCCAGCGCGCGGCGCATTCCTCCATTCCGGTGCTTCTCGAAGGCGAGTCGGGCGTCGGCAAGGAAATCGTTGCGCGCGCGATCCAGGGCGCGTCGGATCGCAAGGGCAAGCCCTTCGTCACCGTCAACTGCGGCGCGTTGCCGGCCAATCTCGTCGAATCGATTCTCTTCGGCCATGAGAAGGGCGCCTTTACCGGCGCCACCGAGAAGCACAGCGGCAAATTCGTTGAGGCGAACGGCGGGACGCTGTTTCTCGACGAGATCGGCGAACTGCCGCTCGACATTCAGGTGAAGTTGCTGCGCGCGCTGCAGGAAGGCGAAATCGATCCCGTCGGCGCGAAGCGCCCGATCCGGGTCGATATTCGACTGATCTCGGCGACCAATCAAAATCTCATCGATCTCGTCAAACGCGGGCTGTTTCGCGAAGACCTTTTCTATCGGCTCAATGTCTTCCCGATCAACATTCCGCCGCTGCGCGGTCGCCGCGAGGACGTCGCCGATCTCGCCAGGCGGTTTGCGGCGCGCTTCGCCGCCGAGGAAGGCCGCAATATCCGCCGCGTGACGTCGGAAGCGTTGTCGCTGCTGACGAGCTACGACTGGCCGGGCAACGTCCGCCAATTGGAGAACGCCGTCTTTCGCGCCGTCGTGCTCGCCGACGGCGACGAGCTGACGGTCGCCGAATTTCCGCAGATCGCCGCCCATGTCGAAGGCTATGAAGTGCGCGTGCCGCCCGCGCCCGCGCCGGGCGCGCCCGGGACCGCGCCGCGCGAACGCGAGATCGTCCGCGTCGAAATTCGCGACCCGAATGCGATGTCGCTGCTTGGATCGAACGGCGAAATGCGCACGCTCGAGGACATCGAGACCGCGACGATCCGCTTCGCCTTGACGCACTACCGCGGCCAGATGTCGGAAATTGCGCGACGACTTGGAATTGGTCGCTCGACGCTCTATCGGAAGATGAAGGAATACGGGCTCGAGGAAGCGTCAGAAAGCGAACCCGAGCCTTCGGGAACGCTGGTCGCCTAGCCGGAGGCGCACGCTTACTTTCAGTGCGAGGATTTCATGACGCTGTTTGACATTGAAGCGACAACGATCGAGGGCCAGCCGAAGAAGCTTGCAGATTACGCCGGCAAGGCGATGCTGATCGTCAATGTCGCGAGCCGATGCGGCTTCACGCCGCAATACGCCGGGCTCGAAGCGCTGTACCGCAAATTTGCCGATCGGGGATTGGTCGTCTTGGGCTTTCCCTGCAATCAGTTCGGCGCGCAGGAGCCGGGCTCCGAGAAGGAGATCGCGTCCTTCTGTTCGGCGAATTACGACGTCACCTTTCCACTGTTTGGCAAGATTGACGTCAATGGCGAGAACGCGCATCCGCTCTATCGCCTGCTCAAGCGCGAGGCGCCGGGAATTCTGGGTTCCGAAGCGATCAAATGGAACTTCACGAAATTTCTCGTCGACCGCGAGGGGCATGTCGTCAAGCGTTACGCGCCGACCGACACGCCCGAGCAGATCGCGAAGGACGTTGAGGCGCTGCTGTGACCGCCATCGACGCGCGCATGATTGAAGACGGCGATCCGCTTGTGTTCGACGTGACGGTGCGCGATCAGGGAAGCGAAACGCAGCATCGCGTCACGCTCTCGCGAAAGGATCTGCTGCGGCTCGGCGGCGGCGCCGATGCGCAAAGATTTATAGGCGCCGCCTTCCGTTTTCTTCTCGACCGCGAAGCAAAGGAGAGCATTCTCGCGCGCTTCGACATGAGCGTCGTTGCTGGTTATTTCCCGGAGTTCGAGCAAAAGCTGCCGCACTATCTCGCCCTGAAGCGTCATTGCGACCGCGAGTGAAGCGTCGCTGACGCCTCGCAAGGAGTGGGGTTTTTTAAAAGGCCGCGCGCAATCTCAGTCCGAAGACGTTGATCGGCCCGCGCGCGCTGTTATGCGCGGGACTGACCAGCAGCTGATAATCGAACGTCGCATCGATATTCTCGCCGAAGCCGATCTTGTAATAGGCCTCCATGTTCTTCTCGCCGGCGTAGGAGAGCGCGCCGTCGCCGATGTAGACGCTGGTTCCGCCAAGTTCGAAGTAGCGCACGCGCGAACCGTGTAGTCCGCTGAAGGCGCCGGCGAGGCCGATCTCGTCGTCGTCGCATCCCCAGAGCGCGCCGCCGGCGACGAAGCCGAATGCGACGGAGCGGTCGATATCCGTGTAATCGACCGTCTCATAGCGTCCGTCGGCCATGCTGGCGCGCAGGAAAAACCCAAGATGGCGCGCGATCTGCTGCTTGATGTTTATCCCGCCGCCGGTTTTCACGGCGCGCCCTCGCGCGGTGTCGACTCGCGGCGGGAAATCGCCGGCGAGATAGGCGTAACGGATGACGTCATCGATTTTGCTCAGATAGCCGTTGTCGCCATAGACGAGAAATTTGATCGCGCCGGGCTGATCGAAAAGATCATACCGCGCCTCGAATTCCGCGACGCCCATGAACTGGCGGAAGAGTTGCGGCTCGATGTCGAGGCCGTTGGGAACCGTCGAGAGCTGAAACACGCCGCCGCGCGCCGTCCACCAGTCCTGCTTCCACTCTGCCGCGAGGCCATAGGTGTAACCCCAGGCGTCGGCTGCGTAGTCGAAGGCGCCCATCGTGTTGAACGCGAAGTTGAGAAAGCCGGTCGTGGGATCATGCGCGTAAACGTTGTCGTCGAACACGTCGCCGACGGCGAATTTTCCCAGCGTGATGACGATGCGATTCTTGTCGACCTTGCCCGAGATCTGGTTTTGCGTCGATTCCAGCACTTCGCTCCGGGCGCCGATATCTGGGTCTCTCTGCCGCTCGCCGCCATTCAATCCAATGATCTGGCGCAGGAAGTAACGCTGAAAGCGCATATAGGGGGCCGCGCGGCCGACCTTGGCGACCGCGGCGTTGACGTAAGACGCCGCGCCGACCGAATTGGCGAGCCCATAGCCGGCGTCGATCTCGGGGTTGAGGTAGACGGCGCCGCCGTCCCATAGGCGCAGGCCAAGGAAAAGATTGGTGGTGGAGCCGACATTGGCCTTGCCGCCGGAAGGAAAGCTGTTGGGTCCGTCGTAGAGCGCGCGAAACCGCGGATAGGCCTGGACGACATTCGTCGTCTGCGCATGCACGCTGTAGCGTTCAGGGGCGTGGGGATCGCCGGCGTTCCCGCCATTGCCCGAATTCTGGCCGTCATGTGCGTGCGCGCCGTAGTGCAACTCGCCAGAAATCTCGCTCTTCGCGCCGAAATGGTAGTTCAGACCGAATCGCAGCAGATGGTTCTCATTGCGGATGCGCGACCCATAGGCATAGGCGGCGCCGTTGTCGAAGACCTGTGTGTTCAGCGACTGATTGAGGAAGAGATATTCGGCGCGCGCCGACCAATTGTCGGCGAAGGCGTATTCGAAGCCGGCGCCGATCGCATATTTCATCCGCGAGGATTGCGACCAGGGCGCGTAGAAAATCGCGTCGGGTCCGCCCGCGCCGAGCGTCAAGGTCGCCGGACCTCTCGCGCCGCCGGCCGCGACGCCGCCCGTGAGATAAAACAGCGAGCGGTCCCATGCATAGCCGACGCGCCCGCGAATGCTCGCGAAGAAATTCGCGCTGGAATTAGATGAGAGCGTGAAGACCGGCGGCGCCGGATACGCGGGCGAAGTCAAATATGCGCCGGTCGGTCCGCGCCTGCCGTCGAGCAGGCTCAGGTCCGTTTCGAAACCCCAGACGACGGGGCCACGCTGCCAATTATATCCGACCTGCACGCCGACCGTGGCGCCTGGGCGCGTCACGCCGCTCGGATAAAGATCAAACGCGGGCGTTCCAAAGCCGCTCGTCGCCTGCAGCCGCTCGCCTGCGTGCAAAGGAACGGCGCCGCCGAGGCTCGCGCCCATATACATGCCGACCCAGCTGAAGACCGGCGGCCGGTCTTTGCAGCGCGCCGCGTTCCCATTCAACGCGCAAAGTGCAAAACTAAGAGAGACGGTAAAAGACAGGCGCGCGGCGGCGCTCGTCGGCGCTCCATGTCGAGGAACGGCGACGCTCGATTTCGGGCTGGATCGAGGCCTGCGCATGCGCTGTTAAGAACCTTGCCGGCGACGTCTCCGTTGGATAGCGATAAGGCTGCGCCAGAACCAAGCGCCGCGCGAATCATCCTTTGGCCAAATAGTAAAACTCTGTGACAGATTTTCGCGGCGACTATTGGCGCAGTCCTTGCTTTGAACTGTAAAAAACGGCTGCCAGCCGCGCAAAACAAAGCGGGCCGCCAAGAGGGAGTTCTTGCAATGGACTCACGCATAACGCAGTTCGATGAACTGGCTGGAGCGGACGGCCGCACCCGCGCCCCTTATCGCAAGCTTTCGCAATGGCTCGCGGAAACCCCGCCCGAACTACTGGCCTCGCGACGCGAGCAGGCGGAGCTGCTTTTTCGTCGCATCGGCATCACCTTCGCGGTCTATGGCGCCCAGGAGGCGACCGAGCGCCTCATTCCCTTCGATATTCTGCCGCGCATACTTGCCCGCAGCGAATGGGCGACCCTCGAAAAAGGTCTGATCCAGCGCGTCACCGCGCTCAACGCGTTTCTTGCCGACATTTACGGCGCCGGCGAGATCTTGAGGGCTGGAATCGTTCCTGCCGATCTCGTCTATCGCAACCCCGCCTATTGCCCCGATATGGCGGGCCGCCGCGTGCCCTTCGATATTTACGTGCATATCGCTGGGGTCGACATCGTGCGCACCGACGATCAGGGCTTCTTCGTTCTCGAGGACAATGCTCGGACGCCGTCTGGCGTCTCCTATATGCTCGAGAACCGCGAAGTGATGATGCGGCTTTTTCCGGAGCTCTTCGCGCTACATCGCGTGGCGCCGATCGAAAACTATCCCGATGAGCTGCTTGCGACCTTGCGCTCGGTCGCGCCGCAGCGCGCCAACGGCGATCCGACGATCGTCCTGATGACGCCCGGCCAGTATAATTCAGCCTTCTACGAACACTCGTTTCTCGCCGATAAGCTCGGCGTCGAGCTTGTCGAGGGCCGCGATCTCTTCGTTCGCGACGACGTCGTCTATATGCGCACGACCGAGGGCCCGCGGCGCGTCGACGTCATTTATCGGCGCATCGACGACGACTTCCTCGACCCACTGTGCTTCCGGCCGGATTCGGCGCTCGGCGTCGCCGGGCTGATGGGCGCCTATCAAGCAGGCAATGTGACGCTGGCGAATGCAGTCGGCGCCGGCGCCGCCGACGACAAGGCGATGTACACCTACATGCCTGACATTATTCAGTTTTATCTGGGCGAAGCGCCGCTCCTGCAGAATGTTCCGACCTTTCGCTGCCGCGAAACGGAAGCGCTGACCTACGTTCTCGACCATCTCGATGAACTCGTCGTTAAGGAAGTGAACGGCTCCGGCGGCTACGGCATGCTCGTGGGACCGCATGCGACGAGGGCGCAGATCGAGGAGTTTCGCGCAAAGCTTAAGGCGCATCCGGAGAATTTCATCGCTCAGCCGACGCTGGCGCTCTCCACATGCCCGATCGCCATGGCGACCGGCGTCGCCCCGCGCCACGTCGATCTGCGGCCTTTCGTGCTACAGGGCGCCAATGGCGCCCGCGTCGTCCCGGGCGGTTTGACCCGGGTCGCGATGACGGAGAAATCGCTCGTCGTGAATTCGAGCCAGGGCGGCGGCACCAAGGACACCTGGGTGATCGACGATGCGTGGAGCGCCGAAGAGGCGATGGGGCAAGCGTGAGAAGACGCTCGCAAACGCCGCGATGAACATCGATGATCTCCGAAGCGACTCATAAACGGACGTGCTGATGCTTTCCCGCACCGCCGACAATCTGTACTGGCTCGCCCGCTACATGGAGCGCGCCGACTTCCTGGCGCGCGCCATTCAGGCGTCGCGGCGCCTCGCCGCGCTGCCGAAGGCCTATGGCGGCGACGAAACCGAGTGGGAAAGCGTGCTGCTGTCGTCGGGCGCGGCGCTATCGTTCGATGCCTCCGGACGTCCGGTCGATGAAGCCAATGTCATCGAGTTTCTCACCTTCGCGCCGGAAAATCCGGGGTCAATTCGAAATTGCCTGGAGCAGGCGCGCGCCAACGCCCGCGCCGTGCGCACCGCGTTGACCATCGAAATGTGGGAGTCGATCAACGACGCCTATCTGGAAATGCGCGCGCTGGAGTCGCGCGGCGTCGTCCCTTGCGCGCAGGAACTGGCGCGCTTTCTCGAGGTCATCAAGCAGACCTCGCTGACCTATGACGGCGGCGCCTATCGCACCATGCTGCGCAACGACGCCTATTGGTTCTCGCGCGTCGGGCTTTTCATCGAGCGCGCCGACAACACAGCGCGTTTGCTCGACGTCAAATATCATGTGCTGCTGCCCGAGAAGGAGATCGTCGGCGGTTCGCTCGACTATTTCCAATGGTCGGCGATTCTGCGCGCCGTATCGGCGCATACCGCCTATCACTGGGTCTATCGCACGAGCATGAAGCCCTGGCTCGTCGCCGATCTGTTGATCCTCCGACCGGAGATGCCGCGTTCGCTGATTTCCTGCTATGAGTCGATCGTGCGCAATCTCGACAATCTTGCTCGCGCGCACGGGCGCCAAGGCTCGTCGCAGCGTCACGCCCGCGGCGTCTACGGCAAGCTCGAAAAACTGAACATGGAGAGCGTCTTTCAGGGCGGGCTGCATGAATTCGTGCAGTCCTTCATCTCTGAAAACAACCGACTGGCCGCGCTCATCTCCGAGCAATATCTCTTCTGAGCGAAATCAGATGCGCATCCGCATAAGGCATGAAACGACCTATCGCTATGCCGAGCCGCCGCGAACGGCGGTGCAGCATCTTCGCCTGACGCCGCGCAATCACGATGGGCAGCATGTCGTCGACTGGCGCATCGACGTCGATCGCGATTGCCGACTGGTGCAGTCGGAAGACGCCTTCGGCAATACGCTCCACCGCTTCTCCGTGGACGGGCCGCTCGAATCGATCTCCACGGTGGTCGAAGGAGAGGTGACCACCTTCGACGTCGCCGGGGTGGTTTCTGGCGCGGTTGAGCGCTTTCCGCCGATCCTGTTCATGCGCGACACGCCGCTGACGACCCCTAGCGCAGCGATCTGCGATTTCGCGCGCGAAACGACGTCAAAGGAAAGCGGAACGCTCTCGAAGCTCCATGCGCTGCTTGGCGCGATTCACAAATCACTCACATTCGACGCCGCCGCCACGCATTCGGCGACGACGGCGGCGGAATGTTTCGAGCATCGCAAGGGCGTCTGTCAGGATTTTTCGCATCTCTTCATCGCCTGCGCGCGCGGGATCGGCGCGCCGGCGCGCTATGTGAGCGGCTATTTCCTCGGCAGCGATGACGAGGATCAGGTCGCCGGCCACGCATGGGCCGAGGCCTATGTCGAGGATCTCGGCTGGGTGGCCTTCGATCCCACGCATGGCGTCGCGCCGCAGGAAAATCATGTGCGCGTCGCCGTCGCGCTCGACTATCTGGGCGCGGCGCCGATTCGCGGCGCGCACTCCGGCGGCGGCGGCGAAACGCTGGACGTCAAAGTGCGTGTCGCCCGCGCGGCGGCCTTCAGCCAGTCGCAATCACAATCGCAATAGCTGCCGCGCAATCGCAATAGCTGGTCTCAGACCCCGAGCAATTGATCGACCGCCGCGCTCTGGCGCGCGTCGGCGTCGCTTCGCCCGCGCTCGCGTAAGCCGATTTCATCGCGAGGCGCGAAGCGCAGCCCGTCTTCGTCATATTGGAAATCGCATGCGTTGAGCGCGGCCACGACGCGCGGCCAGACGCCCTTCCTGTCCCAACGATGGTAGCGCGTATAGGCCGTGTACCATTTGCCGAACCGCGGCGGCAGGCTGCGCCAGGGCGCGCCGGTGCGAACGATCCAGAACACCGCTTCGAGAAAAAGCCGATTGTCGCGGGCTCGACAGCCTGGGTCGCCCTGTTTTCCGGGAAGGACGGGCGCGACGGCCTGCCAATGTTCGTCAGAAAGATACTTTTCAATCAATTGATCCTCCGTCGCGGCGCATTGCGACGTCGACCCGCCGGACCGTCTTCGATGCGAAGGGCCGACATGATCGAGCGATATTTCTATCCTAGGTTGTAATTTGAAGCAGCACAACCCGTTTTAGCGGAGGCGTCCGGCGAAGATTTGCGTTCAGCCGCCGCATGAGACGGGACGCGCGCGCGCTTGCGACTTGCGCCTTGCTGTGGCACACAGGCGCCGAACGCGTCGGACGCGATTTCGGGCGTTTCGGGCGATCAAGCGCTGCAGTAGCTCAGTGGTAGAGCACTCCCTTGGTAAGGGAGAGGTCGAGAGTTCAATCCTCTCTTGCAGCACCAGCTTTCCCTAAGGAAATCCAACACTTTGCGAAAGACGCTCGTGGCGTTTCAGAACGTTTCGAGACGAAACCCGCGCAAAGTTGGTTGAAAACTGGGTAGCACGTTCTACTTCGCCAGGCGCAGCTCGCCACCTCGCGCGCCGAAGAGCAGGACCGCCTCTCACGTGGCATCTATATCAACGCCGTCACCGCGCGCGAGGAAATGGCGAGAATTCCCCGCCGCATCGTGGACGCCTTTAATGGCGCGATTTCCGAGTTCGCCGCCGCGCTCGCCGCGAAGTGGCAGATCCCTGCGCGAGACGCGACGCATCAGCTGCGCGCAGAGTTTCGGCGGACGCGAAACTCGGATGGCGCAGGAATTCGCGGCGCTCGCGGTTGAAGAGCCGGAATCTATCGAGGACGACCTGGACGACGACAAGACTGACGACGATCTCGGAAGGAAAAATTGAGCGGAACGAACAACCAAAGGCCAAAGCGCCGTTCAGGCAATGGCAAGGCGGGGAGAGGAAGAGCCGTTGGAACTTTGTGCCGTCGTTACGGTTGTGCGTGATCACCAAGCATGAGGCTAAAGCCATGATTGAGAACATCGACATCGATGCGCGCAAACGGGCTGCCGTAGGCGTTGCGGCGCTAGTTGCGGTTATCGTTGGACTTTCCATCGTCGCGTCGGAGTTCGGCCGCAGATCGACCGCGCAACTGGCAAATTACTCGGATGGCGCCTTAAACGCTGAAGGGATGTTGGCCGAAGTCCGGAACATGCCGCAGAACATTTATGGGTATGCCGGCGGCATGGCGAGAAATGTCGCAGCAGCTGCGAAGTGGTCGGAGGAGGAGTGGACCGTCGCCATTAACGCTGTCAGCGAGCTTCGGCAGAAAAATGAAAAAAATAACGCGGCTCGCGAAGACAACTCCAACGGGGCTTGGCAGCCGCCGGAGGAGATTCGAGGCAACCCCAACTAATTCGCAAAGCGGGCAAGATCAACATTTCATCCAAACGAGCCTCCGCTTCGCGCAACGCGGCCTTAGCTTCCGCGTTGCGTCGATCCCTAGCGAGCACGACCTTGACAGCGCGGGGCCCCATGGGGTGGGTGGAACTGGATTTTCCGGAGGAAAGGCGCTCACTCCCCGCAGTCGCAGCACGCTAACAAGGAGCGATCGACGGCAGGAGCGAGGCGATGCGCGACCGTAAAGGCATATTAACCATGGGGAAGAAGCTGTGCGCGGGCGCACTGTTCATTTCCATGAGACGCGCGAAGCTCTGACCGTTGCGAAAACATTCTGCGTTTCGGAGCGATCAGGGGCCGGGCTGTGAAGGCGCCGGCCCCTTTTGCGGGCTTTTTCGATGTCGTCGAGGGACGGCGACGCTAGGCGCGCCGGGATCTTAAGAGAGGAGCGAGTTCAAGCGAGAGAAGGCTTTTGAGCTGTAGTCTCGAAAGGGAAGGCTTTCGAAAAAGTCCTCAACGGCTTTGGGGTTCTGGCCCCAGGCGATCAGGAAGCCCGCCACCGCCAAAAGCAGCAGGGACAGCAATGCCGACGAGAGGCCGGCGAGAACCCCAACCGCCAGAATGATTCCAATCTTGGTCCTGTTGCTCATCGCCATCGCTACGTCTCCTGATTGCGCCTCGTCCGCACTCATCGCTTAGATCAACATGGTTAACGAACAATTAGCGCGCAAGCTCGCCTGCCGGCGCTTCGGCGCTCCGGCTTGGCAAGAAGGGCGGGAAATGGCGCCTTTTCCGTCGCCAGTTCCGGCCCAGGCGCGCGCCCGTCCAGCTCGGGGCGATTGCGAACCAGGCCAAAAGCGATTTGAGCGCGCGCGTCAGCCGGGGCGATAAAACCAGTCCTGATGCGACTTGCGGCGACCGAACGTTTTCAGCCGGAGTAATAGCTGACGATCGCAGCGCCCAGAAAGAAGCCGATCGCCCCTAAAATCATCAGTCTCGTTAAACCTTCCGGCATGAATTCTCTCCAGGTGGCGCCGCTCGCCTCAAATTAGCGGTCTCACCTCCAAGATCAAGAACGTTGCGCCCAGAGCGTCGCGATCGAGTGGTCGGAAAAGAAAAGAAAAACCGCAGGCGACGCGGCCTGCGGTCTAAAAATTTAGCGCGCTCTTAGTAGTTATAGAAAGCGACGCAGACGCGGTTGCCGTAATAGTCCCAGCCCCAGCGCGCACAGCGAGGCGGCGGAGCGGTCGCCG
>JALHNR010000098.1 GCA_022843525.1 Methylocystis sp.
CATCCTATACCGGCGCCAATTGAATGCGCAGCCCGTATTCACCTACTAGGCTTATTGCCGTAATTTCGGACAAAGCCGCCATTTTGGCGGCTATTCAGATTGACACTGCGCGGCGCGGCCCCGCTAAACTCCCCGCAGTGGCCCTGCGTCAGTTCTTGAGAGAATGACGCTGAAACGAGACGCTGATTAACGTGTCGATCCAGATCGCCCTTCACCACATCACCCACTACAAATATGACCGCCCGGTCGTGCTCGGTCCGCAGATCGTTCGTCTGCGCCCGGCTCCGCATTGCCGCACGAAAATCTTGAGCTACTCGCTCAAGATCGCGCCTTCGGAAAATTTTATAAACTGGCAGCAGGACCCGCACGGAAATTGGCTGGCGCGACTGGTGTTCCCCGATAGCGCGAGGGAATTCAAGATAGAGGTCGATCTGCTGGCGGATCTCGCCGTCTATAATCCATTCGATTTCTTCATCGAGCCTTATGCCGAGGAATTCCCGTTCGCTTATCCGGACGAACAGAAAATTGAGCTTGCCGCCTATCTTGACCCCGAGGATGTCGGGCCTCTGACGGAAGACTTCGTCCGAAGCCTTCCGCAGCAAAAAACGCGGACGATTGATTTTCTCGTCGAACTTAACGCGCGGCTGCACCGCGATATTCGCTACGTCATACGAATGGAGCCTGGCGTGCAGGCGCCGGAAGAGACTCTTGCGCTGGGATCTGGTTCGTGCCGCGATTCCGCTTGGCTTCTCGTGCAGATCTTACGCAAACTCGGTCTCGCGGCGCGTTTCGTCTCTGGATATCTCATCCAGTTAAAAGCCGATGTCGATCCGATTGAAGGCCCGAAGGGAACCGATCACGACTTCACGGATCTGCACGCTTGGGCAGAAGTTTTTCTGCCCGGCGCTGGTTGGATCGGTCTCGACGCGACGTCGGGACTGTTTTGCGGCGAAGGTCATCTGCCGCTATGCAGCGCGCCGCACTATCGCTCCGCCGCGCCTCTGTCGGGCCTCGTAGAGCCCGCCCAGGTCGAATTCGGTTTCGAGATGCGCGTCGATCGCATTAACGAGGCGCCGCGCATCACCGCGCCCTTTTCCCATGACGCATGGCGCCGGCTCGATGCCCTGGGCGAGAAGGTCGACGCCGATCTTGGCGCGCTCGACGTTCGCCTCACGATGGGCGGCGAGCCGACATTCGTCTCGATCGACGACTTCGAGTCCCCCGAATGGAACACGGCGGCGACCGGCCCCACTAAGCGAGAGCGGGCCGACGACCTTATTCGCATGCTGCGCGAGCGCTTTGCGCCAAACGGCTTTCTGCATTACGGCCAGGGCAAATGGTATCCGGGTGAAAGCCTGCCGCGCTGGGCCTTCGGGCTTTACTGGCGCCGGGACGGCAAGCCGATTTGGTCGCAGCCGCAACTGATCGCCGATATCGCCGAGCCGAAAGGCGCGACCACGGCAGCGGCGGAAGTCTTTGTGCAGGATCTTGCCGAGCGTCTCGGGGTAGGCGCCGAACATGCTTTGCCGGCCTACGAAGATCCCGCGCATTGGATGGTCAAGGAGAGCGTCCTCCCGATCAATGTCGATCCCTCCGATCCCAAGATCGACGATGCGGAGGAACGCTCGCGCATGATGCGGGTGTTCGAGCGCGGCCTGAGCAAGCCGACCGGTTTCGTCCTGCCGATTCAGCGCTGGAACGCGCGCGCCGACTCCCAGTCGCGCTGGACCTCGGAGAAGTGGACGCTGCGACGCGGAAAGCTGTTCTTGGCGCCGGGCGATTCGCCTATCGGACTGCGGCTCCCGGTTGCATCCTTGCCCAAGCTCCCCGAAGGAGAATATCCGTTCATCTATCCGCAGGATCCCTTCGCGCCCCGCGAGCCGCTGCCGGAACCCGGACATTTTCGCCGCATCCAAGGCGGCGGGGCGACGTCCGGGGGTCACGCGCGCCAGGACGTGCACGAACAGTCCATTGTCGAAGGCGCCGTGCGCACGGCCTTCACCATCGAACCACGAGACGGTAATCTCTGCGTGTTCATGCCGCCTGTCGAAACGCTCGAGGATTATCTCGAACTGCTCGAGGCGGTGGAAGAGAGCGCCAAAGCGACCGGGCTGCCGCTCTATATCGAAGGCTATCCGCCGCCCGACGATCCGCGCCTCGAAGTGATCAAGGTGACGCCTGATCCTGGCGTCATCGAGGTCAATATTCACCCGGCCGCCACATGGCGGGAGGCGGTCGAAACGACGACCGCGCTCTATGAGGACGCGCGGCAGGCGCGGTTGACGACGGCCAAATTCATGATCGACGGCCGGCAAATCGGCTCGGGCGGCGGCAATCATGTCGTGCTTGGGGGCAAAACGCCAGCCGACTCGCCCTTCCTGCGCCGCCCCGACCTCTTGAAGAGCCTTGTGCTTTATTGGCAGCGGCATCCCTCATTATCCTATCTGTTCTCCGGACTCTTCATCGGCCCCACCAGCCAGTCGCCCCGGGTTGACGAGGCGCGGCACGACTCGCTTTATGAACTGGAGATCGCGCTGGCGCAGGTGCCGTCTTCCGGCGAAGGCTATGTGCCGCCGTGGCTCGTCGATCGGTTGTTCCGCAATCTTCTGGTCGATGTCGGCGGCAACACCCATCGCGCCGAGATCTGCATCGACAAGCTCTATTCGCCCGACGGACCGACCGGGCGTCTCGGGCTCGTCGAATTCCGCGCCTTCGAAATGCCTCCCGACGCCCGAATGAGTCTGGCGCAGCAGCTGTTGCTTCGCGCGCTCGTCGCCTGGTTCTGGCGGGAGCCGCAGCACGGCGATCTGGTGCGCTGGGGAACGGCGCTGCACGACAAATTCATGCTGCCGCATTTCGTATGGCAGGACTTCCTTGGCGTTATCGATGATTTGCGCCGCGCCGGCTACGCCTTCGAAGAGGAATGGTTTGAGGCGCAGCGGGAATTCCGCTTTCCGCTCGCTGGAAGCGTCGAGCACGGCGGCGTTCATCTGGAGATCCGCGGCGCGCTCGAACCCTGGCATGTGATGGGTGAAGAAGGCGCAAACGGCGCCACGGTGCGCTACGTCGACTCTTCGCTCGAGCGGTTGCAGGTCAAGGCGAAGGGCCTCGTTCCCGGCCGACACGTCATCGCCTGCAACGGACGCCGCGTCCCGATGACGAGCATCGGCGTTCCCGGCGAGGCCGTGGCGGGCGTGCGCTTCAAGGCCTGGCAGCCGCCCTCCGGCCTGCATCCGACGCTGCCGGTCCATGCGCCATTGACCTTCGACGTCATCGACTGCTGGAGCAGGCGTTCGCTGGGCGGCTGCGTTTATCACGCGACGCACCCTGGAGGCCGCAATTACGACGCCTTCCCCGTCAACAGTAACGAAGCCGAAGCGCGGCGCTTGGCGCGATTTGAGGATCATGGGCACACGCCCGGACCTGTCGATCCGCCGCGCGAGGAGCCAGGCCAAGAGTTTCCGCTGACGCTGGATCTTCGGAGGAGCATTGTCCGCTGAGCGACCGATTGAAACGGACAAGGCGTCGCAGCGCGTTGCCGCCTGGATCGCTCAATATGCGCCGATGCGCGACGCGCCGGATGAGCTTCTCGATCGTGATGGATGTCCGCGTGCGCACTGGCTCCAATTCCTCGAATCGCTCGCCGCGTTCGGCGATACCGGCCTTGAGCAACGCTTCGCCGCGGCCGGCCGCCGCATCGACGACATGGGGATTTCCTACCGGGTTCACGGAGAAACCAAGGAGCGCAGTTGGCCGTTAGGGCGTTTGCCGCTTCTGATCCCGGAATCAGAATGGCGCGATATTGCGACTGGCGTCGCACAGCGCGCCGAACTTCTCGATCAGATCCTGCATGACGTTTACGGCGAGGCGCGGCTTGTCGCTGAGGGCGCCCTGCCGGCCGCAGCCATCACGGGATCGCCTGACTTCATTCGACCGATGTGCGGAGTCGCGCCGCCCGGCGGACGCTGGCTTCGCTTTTACGCCGCCGATATCGGGCGCGGCCCCGATGGCGCCTGGCGGGTGCTCGGCGATCGCGCCCAGGCGCCTTCGGGAGCGGGTTACGCCTTAGAAAATCGGATGATCCTGTCGCGCGCCCTGCCCAGTCTCTATCGAGACATGAACGTCGAGCGCCTCGCGCCGTTTTTTCGAGAATTCCGTGCGAGCATCTCCGGCGCGGCGCAACGCGTTGATCCGCGCATCTGCCTGCTGACGCCTGGCCCTTGGAGCGAGACCTATTCCGAACAGGTGAATCTCGCCCGCTATCTCGGCCTTACGCTGGTCGAAGGCGAAGATCTCGTCATGAGCGATGGCAAGCTGCATGTGCGCACCATCGCCGGCTTGAAGCGCGCCGATGCGATTTGGCGTCGCGTCGACGCTGACTGGTGCGACCCGCTGGAGCAGAACGCCGCGTCGCGTCTGGGCGTCGCTGGGATGTTCGAAGCCATCCGTCGCGGCGCCGTTGTCGTCGCGAACATGCCCGGCGCCGGCCTCATCGAATCGCGCGCGCTGATGAGTTTCCTGCCGGAGTTGTCGCAACGCCTGCTCGGCGAGAGCCTCAGACTGCCCAATGTCGTGACGTGGTGGTGCGGACGCGAAAGCTCCCGCAATCAAATTGTCGAGACCTTGAGCGACTACGCGATCAGCGGGGCGTTCAGCGACAGGCTCCCGGGATTTGGCGAACGTCGTGAGGCGCTCGGTCATGCGCTCTCCAGCGAGGAGCGCGCGCGGCTGACCGACGCCATCAATCAGCGCGGCGTCGACTATGTCGCTCAGGAACCGGTCAATCTCTCCACGACGCCGGCTTGGGCCGACGGCAGGCTGACGCCGAGACCTTTCGCCTTGCGCGTGTTCGCCGCCGCGACGGCTGACGGTTGGACGGTGATGCCCGGCGGATTCTGCCGAGTCTCCAACCGGCTTAATGCGCGCGCCGTGTCGATGGACGCCGGCGCGCAATCGAGCGACGTCTGGGTGTTGACGAGCCATCCGATCGAATGGTCGACGTTGCTGCCGTCCGACGAGGATCCGCCGATCGTGCGCGCGCTCGGCAATCTGCCAAGCCGCGCCGCCGATAATCTATTCTGGTTGGGACGTTATCTTGAGCGCGCCGAAGCGACATTGCGCGTCGTGCGGTCGCTCGGGACGCGCCTGGGCGAACTCCAGCACATCGATCTGCAAGGGCGCCAGTCGATCGAACGGCTGGCGCGACTGCTGATCGCCTGGGGCGCCGCCCCCGAAGACATGCCGGACATGGACCCGACGCAGATCGCATGGGCGGCCGCCGCAGGCGCCGCCAATTACGGTTCAGCGCTCTCTGTCGTACGCTATGCAAGACGCGCAGCCTCGATCGTGCGCGAGCGCTTGTCCCAAGATGTCTGGCAACTCATCGGACGCATCGAGACGCGTCTGACGCGCGCCGGCGCCGGCGCGATAACGGAGCCCGAGGCGCTCGAGATTGTGGAGCGTTCGCTCCATACGCTGGCGGCGTTGTCGGGACTGATCGACGAAAATTTCAATCGCGTCGCCGGCTGGAGCTTTATCGATCTCGGGCGCAGAATCGAACGCGCCATCGGGACGTGCCGCTTCGCCCGGCAATTTGCCGGCGACGACGCGACCGTCGAGACGCTGGACGCTTTGCTCGATCTGCTCGATTCGCAGATCACCTATCGCTCCCGCTATATCGCCGGCGCCGCGCTGGCGCCCGTCCTCGACATGGCCATGCTCGATCCGTTCAATCCGCGATCCGTCCTCTTCCAGGCGATGCGTATCGACGAACATCTCGCGGCGCTGCCGAATCTGCGCGACGATGGCGTCATGGAGCCGCCGCGGCGACTCTCCGTCAAGCTGCGCGCCGAGCTCGAGTCGGAAGATGCGCGCCGCTTGGACGCCGCGATCATTCTTGGGTTTGAGCAACGCCTGATGTCTCTTGCCGACAAAATCGCCGAGCGTTATTTCACGCATGGTGCCGATGGCGCCGCAAATTCCCAGCCGTCGCGGATCGCGTGATCTACGATATCGCTCATCGCACGATCTACAAATATGACGCGCCCGTCGCTTCGGCGCGCTGCGCCATGCGCCTGATCCCGCGCAACGATCGCGGCCAAACACTGCTGTCCCATCGTATTGACCTGTCGCCATCGGCCGAAATCCTCAATGAGAGAATCGACTTTCACGGAAACCGGGTCTGCGAAGCACGCATTCTGAAGCCTCATACGAGACTGCAAATCGCCCTTGCGGCGCGCGTCGCGGTCGAGCGAGCGCCGCCGCCTGCGCCGGCGCTGACGCCAGCATGGGAAATCGTGAGGAACGCCGCCTACGCGTCCGACTCGCTCGCAGCCTCCTCTCCCGCCCATTACATTTATGCAAGCCGCTTTGCGCCGCTGTTCGACGCGGCGACGCATTATGCGCGCGAAAGCTTTTCGGCCGGGCGGCCGATCCTCGAAGGCGCTATTGAACTGACGCAGCGCATCCACGCCGACTTCGCTTATGATCCGGATGCGACGCATATCGCGACGCCGATCGCGCAAGTGTTCGAACGCCGTCGCGGCGTCTGCCAGGATTTCGCCCATATCATGATCGCGGCGCTACGCGGTCTCGGTTTGGCGGCGTCCTATGTCAGCGGCTATCTTCGCACCTTCGCCGCGCCAGGCCAGGCGCGACTGGAAGGCGCCGATTCAACCCATGCGTGGGTGTCCGTGTGGTGCGGGCCGGAATTTGGCTTCTTCGACCTTGATCCGACGAACGCCCTTGTCGTCGGCAACGACCATATCGCTATCGCCATCGGACGCGACTATGCGGATGTTTCGCCGATCGACGGCGTGATTATCGGCGCCGGCGATCAAGATTTGGATGTCAGCGTCGACGTGAAAGAAGCAGCGATTTAAGAAGAACTCCTTTACCGGTGTCTTTACACAAGCGCCTGTTCCTTCACCGCCTTACGCTGCGCGCCAATCCAGTCGTAGAGCGTCTGCATGCCCGCGCCGGTCTTGGCGGAGACTTCAACGATCACAGCGTCCGGATTGACGCGGAGAATATTCTCCGTCGCCTGCGCCATCGAGAAATCGAGATGCGGCAGAAGATCGATCTTGTTGAAGATGACGAGCTTCGCGGCGCTGAACATATGCGGATATTTGAGCGGCTTGTCTTCGCCTTCCGTGGTCGAAAAAATGACCGCCTTGGCGTGCTCGCCGAGATCGAACAGCGCCGGGCAGACGAGATTGCCGACGTTTTCGATAAGAACGAGCGAACCGACGCTCGGCTTGAGTTCGGAAAGACCGCGCGCGATCATTTCCGCGTCGAGATGGCATCCGGTGCCGGTGTTGACCTGAACCACCGGCGCGCCCGCCGCGCGAATGCGTTCGCCATCATTCGACGTCGCCTGATCGCCCTCGATAACGAACAGCGGGAGTTCGCCTGAGAGGTCCGCGATGGCGCGCTCCAGCAGCGTCGTCTTTCCGGCGCCGGGCGAGCTCACGAGATTGAGCGCCACGATCTCACGGCCCGCGAGCCATGCCCGGCATTTGGCGGCGATCGCGTCGTTCTTCGCGAGAATGCGCGCTTCCAGGTCGACGCGATGATGGGAGTGATCGTGCGCGTGACCTTCGTGGCTGTGATCGTGCGCATGCGCGTTGACGTGGTCATGCCCTTGATCATGCGCATGATGATCATGCCCATGATGATGTTCGCCATGAAAATGACCATGGCCATGCTCCCCATGCGAATGGCCATCGCCGCGAGAATCATGCTCCGTCAGCGCCGCGATCTCCGCGCGCGCGCCTGTCTGCAGATTGGTCATCGTGGTCCCCTGCCCTTGGCAGCCGCAGCTCGCGCACATTATGCAGCCTCCTCGACTTCGATGCTTTTGATGTTCAGCTCTTCGCCGCGCAGGCGCTGGAATTGGCGCGAGCCGCATGGACACGCCGAGAGCATGTCGGGCGTGGAAAATTCCGAGCCGCAGACGTCGCAGCGCGCCTTTGCGTCGACTTCGCGGATGTCCAGCGTCGCGTCTTCGAGCGGGGTGCCGCGGGCGACTTCCGGAAAACAGAAGGCGACAGCTTCCGGCTCGACGCCCGATAATTTGCCGATCTCGATTATCACGCGGCGCACGTGACGCCCTTCCGCGGCCTGCGACGCCAATTCGACGATGCTGCAAACGATCGAGAGTTCGTGCACGTCGGCTCCTTTCAGCAGATGCGCGGCAATTGCTCGCCGACCAGCATGTCAACGATCCGCCGGCCGCCGAAAATCGTGCGCATGGTGACGCGACCCGGTTCGCCCGCGACGACGCTGCCGATAGTGGCCGCCTGTCGCCCCAGCGGATGCGCCCGCATGGCCTCGAGCGCCTGTTCGGCCTCATCGGGCGGGACAATTGCGACAATCTTGCCTTCATTGGCGAGATAGAGCGGATCGAGCCCGAGAATTTCACAAAAACCGCGCACCTCATCGCGAAGCGGCGTGACGGCCTCGTCGATGTCGATGGCGATCTGTGCGGCTTCGGCGATTTCATTGAGCACGGTCGCGACTCCGCCGCGCGTCGGATCGCGCATGAACCGCGTATTCGGCGCCGCATTGAGCAGGCTTGCGATAAGACCCTGTAGCGGCGCGCAGTCGCTCTCGATCAGCGATTGCAACGCCATATCGCCGCGCGCGCCAAGGATTGCCGCGCCATGATCGCCGAGGAGTCCATTGACGAGCACGGCGTCGCCCAGTCTTGCGCGATGCGCGCCAAGCGCGACGCCGGCGGCGACAACGCCAACGCCGGTGGTGGTGATGAACATCTGGTCGCAGGCGCCCTTGTTTACGACCTTGGTGTCGCCGGTGACGATCTTCACCCCGGCCTCCTGCGCCGTCGCCGCCATAGAGCTTGCGATCTGCCGCAGAAAATCGATCGAGACGCCCTCCTCGACGATCACCGCGCAGGAGAGATAGAGCGGAAGCGCGCCGCCCACGGCGAGATCGTTCACCGTGCCGCAGACCGCAAGCTTGCCGATGTCGCCGCCGGGGAAGACCAACGGTTCTACGACGAATGAGTCGGTCGTGAAGGCGAGCCGGTCGCCATATTGCGCGAGGTCTAGGAGATCGATCCGCGCCTGATCGTCGAGCGGCGCCAGCAGCGGATTGTCGAAAGCCCCGACAAAGACGTCGTCGATCAGATCCTTCATCGCCTTGCCGCCGCCGCCATGCGCCAGCGTGACGGTCGGCACATGCACCTTGCCGCGCGGACGTCGAGGCGGGAAGGAGACCATGTTCATGCGACGCTCGCCTCCGCTTCGTCACGTCCCCGCTTAATGCCGCCATATTGATAATAGGCCGCGCAAGCGCCCTCGGACGACACCATCAGCGCGCCGAGCGGCGTCTCCGGCGAGCAGGCGCGGCCGAATACTTTGCATTGCCACGGCTTGATGACGCCCTTGAGGACTTCGCCGCATTGGCATGACTTGGGATCGGCGATTCTTGCATTGGGCACTGCGAATTTCCGCTCGGCGTCAAACCCCGCATAGGCGTCGCGCACTTTGACGCCAGAGTGATCAATGGAGCCGAGCCCGCGCCATTCGAAGAATTCGCGCAGTTCATACACCTGCGCAACCGCCTGCAGCGCGACAGAATTGCCTCCTGCCGGCGCGACCCGCGCATATTGATTTTCGATCTCACAGCGTCCTTCATCGATTTGCTTGAGCAACATCCAGATCGACTGAAGAATATCGAGAGGCTCGAATCCCGCGATCACCAGCGGTTTCTTGTAGTAGCGCGCGATAAATTCATAGGGCGCATCGCCGATCACCATGGACACGTGGCCCGGTCCCAGAAATCCGTCGAGGCGCAGATCCGGGCTGTCGAGAATCGCCTTGATGGTCGGAACGATGGTGATGTGATTGCAGAAGATCGAAAAGTTCTTGATCCCCTCGCGCTCCGCCTGCAGCACCGTCAGCGCCGTCGAGGGCATGGTGGTCTCGAAGCCGATCCCGAAGAAGACGACCTCGCGCGCGGGATTTTGGCGCGCGAGCGCCAGCGCATCCATCGGCGAATAGACCATGCGCACGTCACAGCCGTCGGCCTTCGCCTGCAGCAGGCTCTTGCGTGAGCCCGGCACGCGCATAGCGTCGCCGAAAGTGGTGAAGATCACCTCCGGACGCTCGGCGATGGCGACGCAATCGTCGACGCGTCCCATCGGCAGCACGCAAACAGGACAGCCGGGTCCATGCACCAGTTCGATGGACTTCGGCAACATGCCTTCGACGCCGTAGCGGAAAATCGAATGCGTGTGCCCGCCGCAGACTTCCATGATCTGCAGCGGCCGACTTTCATCGCGTCCGATTCGCGCGAGCAGCCGCTCGATCTCCTTGATCAGGACATCCGCCTTCGCTCGATCGCGAAATTCGTCGACATATCTCATGCCGCGACGTCCTTGCTTATAGCCGAGCCGCGGTCGTCGGCGAGCAGCGTGTGAACGAGGTCCCACAGGATGTGATAGGCGACGACGTGACACTCCTGGATACGATGGACGGACGTCGTGGGCACGACAAGGCAATAATCGCAGATCCCGGACGCCATCCTGCCGCCGTCGCCGCCGCTAAAGCCAATGGTCGTCAGACCCATTTCCTTCGCCTTCACGAAGGCGGCGATCAGATTTGCGGAATTGCCGCTGGTTGAGAGGCCGATAAGCCCGTCTCCGGCCCGGCCATGCGCGATGATCTGGCGCACGAAAATGTGCTCGAAGCCCAAGTCATTGCCGACCGCGGACGTCATTGCAACGTCGGCGGTGAGATTTATCGCCGCAAGCGCCGGCCGCCCGGCGGTGATCGGATGGAGAAACTCGACGGCCACATGCGAAGCGTCGCAGCTCGAGCCGCCATTGCCCATGGTGAACATTCTGCCGCCGCGCCGATAAACGGCGGCGAGCGCCTTCGCCGCGCCGAGCAGGACCGGCGCCTGCTCGGCGAAGAATCTCACGCTTGTCTCGCGCGACTCGCGCGCTTTCTCTTCAATGGAGTGCAGCAATCCAGCATCGACGGCGGCATGATCCTGTTCTTTGCCATGCAGGAAAGGATAAAGGACCTCCAATGCGCTCTTGCTGGTCATGATCTCTATTCCTCCGCCGCAACTGCGTCGGTAAGCTTTTGCATTGTCTCAAGTTCGGCTTGGAGTTCGCCAAGCTCTTGCAGCAATCTGAGCGTCTCCGTCGCCTCCGCTTCGTTGATCCGGCTCATCGCGAAACCGACATGGACGAGAACCCAATCACCGACACAGGAGTCCACAGGATGCGCTTCATCCACGATGCAGCTAATGTTGATCTGCCGGCGCACCCCGCTCACATCGACGGTTGCGACGAGATCGTCGGCATTGTCTATGCGAACGATGCAGCCGGGAATGCCGAGACACATGCGCCGTCCTTTCCATCTCTTGTCATGTCGGTTCTCATCAGATACGCGGCGCCGATGGCGGCCTGACCCAGCGAGAGCCCGCCATCATTGGCGGGCGCATCAGAATGTGTGAGCACCGTGAAGCCAGCCTCGCACAAACCGTCGTAGACGCTTTCGAAAAGCAGGCGATTTTGAAAGCAGCCGCCCGATAGCGCCACCGTTTCAAATCGTCGCGCAACCGCCAGCCGCACGGCGACTTCAGTGATTGACTGCGCCAGACCGAGGTGAAAACGGCGAGCGATCACTGATGCGGAAACGCCCTGCCGCAGGTCCTCGAGAATTGCGCGCCACATCGGCGCCGCGTCGATGTCGATGAGCTCC
>JALHNR010000099.1 GCA_022843525.1 Methylocystis sp.
GGCGACATTGAATGTCCCCTCGAGCGACATCGACCCGAGTATGCTCGACATCATGACGATGCGGGGACGGGCGCCGCGCTTTACAAGCGGCAGAAAGGCCTGGACGACGCGCAACGGACCCAGCGTATTGACCGAGAGAAGATCGAGCGCGCCCTCGAAATCCATGTCGGTGGAGGATTGATGCTGCGGCCCATAGGCGCCGGCGTTGACGATGAGCGCGTCGACAGGATCGGAAACCCGCGCGGCGGCGGCCTCGATCTCGGCTTCATTGCGAACGTCGAACTGCAGGATCGCCGCCTGAGGCGCGGCCGCTTTCAGCGCCGCCACGCCCGCCGCGCTGCGCGCGCTCGCGGTCACGCGCTCCCCTCGTGCCGACAGCTGACGCGCAGCCTCCAATCCAATGCCGCGGCTCGCGCCGGCGATGAGCCAATGGGACATGTCTTATCCACCCGCGTTCTGAAATTGATCTCTTATTGCTGGTTCTTAATATAGCGTCGATGCGGCGCGGGACAGGCTTGCCCCAGGTCATGTGGCGGTGCAGTATTCGCCCTATTCAAGGGGGCTTTTTTCATGAACGACATGACAGTAGACGCGGCGCAGCGCGCGCCGGAGTCGAGCGATATTGTTTTCACGGGCCACGACGACGAATTTCGCGACCTTCTGCGCAAAGGCGCGCTTCTTGAGATCGCCACCTTCGGCTTCTACCGTTTTTGGCTGGCGACCAAAATCCGCCAGCATCTGTGGTCGCATACAATGCTGGACGGCGACGCCTTCGCCTATCTCGGCACGGCGCGCGAACTGCTCATCGGCTTCCTTTTCGCCATCGCGATTCTAGCGCCGATCTATCTCGCCTCCTTCCTGCTCGGCGTCGAAGCGGAACGCGCCCAATCGTTCGCGTCGTCCGTGTTCGGCGTTTTCTTTCTGACTTTTTGGCAGTTTGCGATCTATCGAGCGCGGCGCTACCGCTTGCATCGCACCGCCTGGCGCGGGCTGCGCTTTCACATGGACGGCTCCGGCGTTTCCTATGCGCTGCGCGCCATGGGCTGGGGCTTGGTCAGCGTCGTCACGCTCGGGTTAGCGCTGCCGTGGATGCAGGCTGCATTGGAACGCTACAAGATGCGCCACACCTACTACGGCGATCTTCGTGGCGACTTCATTGCAACCGGCGGCAGTTTCTTCAAACAGGGCTGGCTGCTTTGGATCGGCGCCGCCTTCACGGCGGCTGCTTACTTGGTGGGGCCTGTCCTCTATGAACTCACGAAGCAAGGCGCTTGGTTCTTGTTGATGCTGCCGACCCTTCCAGCCTTGGTCTTCATATATGCGCGGTTTAAGGCCCTGCAGTGGAAGTGGTGGCTGGAAGGCGTGCGCATCGGCGACGTGCGGGGGGCCTCGACCCTGGAGCGCCACGCGCTGACTAAAAATTATTGGATTTTCGTCGGCCTTTTCTTCGCTTCGCTGCTGGCGGCGGGGATCGGCGCGGCGCTCGCCATCGCCTTCCTGCCCAAAATCCTCGGCGTCGTCTTGGCTGTATTCTTCTATCTTGCGCTGATCGTGCAATATTCGATTCTGTGGCGGACGTACTTCATCCAGCGGGTGTGGCGGATCGTCGTCAATTCGCTGACGATTCATAATCTGCACACGGCGCAAGAAGTCGCGATGCGGCTCGACGCGTCGCCGCCCACCGCCCTCGGCGAAGGCTTCGCCGATAGTCTCGACGTCGCAGGATTCTGACGGCGTGAACGAGAAATTCGAGGCGATCTATTTCGACGGTGTCGTCAACAAGAAGCGCCGAGTCTCGCTCGCTTTCGGTCCGACGCTGGAAATAAGCGAGGACGGCGCGGTTCTCTCCGCGTGGTCTTACGCCGACGTGCGCCGCATCCCCGCGCCGCCCGACGTGATGCGGCTGCGGGCGATTGGCGCCGCGCAATTGGCCCATCTCGACATCCGCGACGGCGACGCTCAGCGCGAGGTCGAACGTCATTGTCCTAAGCTCGCGGATGACGCGGCGCACGACGGTTCGACGCTCAAAATCGTGGCGTGGTCGCTCGCCGCGACGGCTTCGATCGTCGGCCTCGTTTGGTTCGGCGTTCCGTTCGCCGCGGACCGCTTGGCGCCGCTCGTGCCCATTTCATGGGAAAACCGTATTGGCGAAGTGGCTGAACGGCAGATGCGCCAAATGTTCGACGGCAAGAACTGCACAACGCCCAAGGGCTCGGCCGCGCTCGTGAAGCTCTCCAAACGCTTGCAGGACGCGTCCGGCCTGCGCGTGACGGCGACCGTCGAGGCGCTCTCCGAAAAAACGCCAAACGCCTTCGCCCTTCCAGGGGGTAAGGTGTTCGTCCTTGCGGGACTATTGGAGAAGGCGCAGTCGCAGGATGAAATCCTGGGCGTGTTGGCGCATGAACTCGGTCATTTGCAGAACCGCGATCATCTGCGCCGCATCATCGCCGATGGCGGAACCGCCTATCTCTTCGGCCTGCTGTTTGGCGACGTGGCCGGCGGCGGCGCCGTGGTTTTCGCCGGCAAGACTTTGCTTAACGCCGCCAATTCGCGGGAAGCGGAGGCGCGGGCCGACGCATTCGCTGCGCAAACGCTCGCCCGCCTCGGCCGGCCCGCGAAACCGATGGGCGAATTGCTGCTGCGCGTGACGGGCAAGGAAAAAGACGGCTTCCTGACCATCCTCCACGATCACCCCTTAAGCGAAGACAGACTCGCCAAGCTCTCGGCCGCGGACAAAGCCACGGCCGATCCCGTGCTCACAGACGACGAATGGAAGGCGCTGCAGACGATCTGCGACTAGCCCTATCTACGGCGCCGCCGGCGCAGGCGCTGCTTCGATCCGAGCGACGCCGTCGCGCACCGCCGCCTGCACCTTCTCGAAGGCGCGCACCTCGATCTGACGCACGCGCTCACGCGACACGCCGAATTCCTCGGAGAGCGTTTCGAGCGTGACAGGATCGTCGGACAGTCGGCGCGCCTCGAAGATGCGCCGCTCGCGCGGATTGAGCACGTCAAGCGCGCCGCGCAGCGCCTTCAGGCGATTGTCGCTTTCTTCGTGGGCGACGAGCAGATGCTCCTGATCGACGCTATCGTCGACGAGCCAGTCCTGCCATTCGCCTTCCCCCTCCTCGCGTAAAGGCGTGTTGAGCGACGCGTCGCCGCCCATGCGGCGATTCATGTCAATGACGTCCTGCTTGGACACGCCAAGCCGATGCGCGATCTTTTCGACGTTCTCGGGCTTCAAGTCGCCTTCTTCGAAGGCCGAGATGCGGCTCTTGGCCTTGCGAAGGTTAAAGAAGAGCTTCTTCTGGCTCGCGGTGGTGCCCATTTTGACGAGCGACCAGGAGCGCAAAATATACTCTTGGATGGAGGCGCGTATCCACCACATTGCATAGGTCGCAAGGCGGAAGCCGCGCTCGGGCTCGAAGCGCTTGACGGCCTGCATGAGGCCGACATTGCCTTCGGAAACGATTTCCCCGATCGGCAAGCCGTAGCCGCGATAGCCCATGGCGATCTTCGCCACGAGCCGCAGGTGCGACGTGATCAGTTCCTGCGCGGCTTTCGCGTCTTCATGTTCGCGCCAGCGCTTGGCAAGCATATATTCCTGCTGCGGCTCCAACATTGGAAACCGCCTAATTTCAGATAGATAGCGGGCTAGGCCGTCTTCTGAGACGATTGGCAAGGCATTCGCCATAAGTCCCTCCTGACGAACCCCCTGAGTATGGCGGGTCCGCGAAGCGCGGCCACAAAACGCCGGCCGCGACAGGGGGTCATTATAGGGCGCCCCTAGTGGGCTGGAAAATGACAATTGCGTGAAGGGAGGCTAAAGCAGGGATTAAGATTCAGCAATGTGAATGACGCGTTTCAAAGGCTCGGCCGCGCAAGTTTGCCGCCCAAGATTGGCGAAGATTCTGCCCCGTTATGATTTCGCGATCTTCTGGCGAGAATTCACTTCGACATGCCGCCCAGCACGCCGCGCAGAATTTGGCGCGCGATCTGTGTCCCGGCGGAACGCGCCGCCGATTGGATCGCGGCGCGCGCCGCGAGTTCGGCCGGCGACATGCGCTTCTTGTCGCCCTTGCCAAAAATGCCGCCCAATATGCCGCCGAGCGCGCCGAGCAGACCGCCGCCCGCGCCGCTTTCAGCCTCGCCCTTGCCCTTGGCGCGCGCTTGCAGCATTTCGAATGCGGATTCACGATCGACCATCGTGTCGTATTTTCCCCCGAAGGCGCTCGCGGCCATGACGGCCTTCCGCTCCTGCGGCGATATCGGTCCCACGCGGGCGGAGGGCGGCGCGATCAGCGTTCGTTCCACAACTTCCGGCGTTCCCTTGGCGTCGAGCATCGACACCAGCGCTTCGCCGACGCCAAGTTGCATGATCGCTTCGGCTTCTTCGATGGCGTGATTGTCGCGAAAGGTCTCGGCGGCGGCGCGCACCGCCTTCTGATCGCGGGGCGTAAAGGCGCGCAGCACATGTTGAATGCGGTTGCCGAGCTGGCCCAGAACCGTGTCCGGCACGTCAAGTGGATTTTGCGTGACGAAATAGACGCCGACGCCTTTCGAGCGGATGAGACGCACGACCTGTTCGATCGCGGACAGCAACGCCTTCGGCGCGTCGTTGAACAGAAGATGCGCCTCGTCGAAGAAGAACACGAGCTTCGGCTTATCGAGATCGCCGACTTCCGGCAGGGCTTCGAACAGCTCGGAAAGCATCCAAAGAAGGAAGGTCGCGTAGAGCCGCGGCGCGCGCATGAGCTTGTCTGCGGCGAGAACATTGATGACCCCGCGTCCGTCGCGATCGACTCGCAGGAAATCCATGATGTCGAGCGCCGGCTCGCCAAAGAAGTTTGCGCCGCCTTGCGTCTCCAGCACCAGCAGCTGCCGCTGAATGGCGCCGACGCTCGCTTGCGCCACATTTCCGTATTTCTGCTTATATGTCGCGGCGTTCTCCGCAACATGCGCGAGCATCGCCCGCAGATCCTTCAAATCGAGCAGCAACATGCCCTGCTCGTCCGCAACCCTGAAAACGACATTCAGAACGCCCTCTTGGACGTCGTTCAAATCGAGCAGGCGCGACAGCAGCAGCGGCCCCATTTCCGAAATGGAGGCGCGAACAGGGTGTCCCTGTTCGCCGAAGACATCCCAAAAGGCGACGGGAAACCGGTCGGGCTCGTAGAGAACGCCAATCTCCTTGGCGCGCGCGACGAAGGCCGACTTGCCTTCGCCCGCCTGCGACAGTCCCGCGAGATCGCCTTTAACGTCGGCGAGAAAGACGCAGGTTCCGGTGTTCGAGAAGCCTTCGGCGAGCAGCTGCAGCGAAACGGTTTTGCCGCCGCCTGTTGCGCCCGCGATCAAGCCATGACGGTTGCCAAGCGCGAGCAGAAGGTAGTGGTAAGCGCGCGGCTTCCCGTCCTTCACGCTTGCGCCGACGAGGATTTTGCCTGCAACGGCGCTCGGGGTTTCGCTCATGGTTAAAGCGCCTTCACAGTCAGGAATCGCAATTGCGCGAAGCTACACCATCGGCGCAGGACGCGCATGTCCGCCCCGTACGGCTCAGTCTGGACGCGACAGCGCTTGGCGAATGCAAAAGGGCGCGATAAGTTCCCGCCGGGAGAAAGTCCAATGAAGCTACGCTTGGCGATGATCGGCGTCGTCGCCGCCGCCGGCGTCGCGCAGGCGGTCGGCGCGACGAAGCCGCGAACGGCGCCGGCGAAGCTGGCGCAAACCGTCGATCTGGAGAACCAGCGTCCCGTGCCGCTGAAAAGCTTCGAGATCGTCATGGCGGCAAAAGACAAGACGACGCCGGAAGCCATCGTCGGGAAGCTTGATCAGCCGCTGGCCGCCGGAGGCCGCACGCGGTTTCCCATCATCGGCGCCAGAGGTTGCCGCTTTGAGGCGCGCTGGACGTTCGACGATGCGAAAGACTCAGGCGACGTGGACTTATGCAATGACGCCCATATAGTTTTCGCGGATTGATCCTATTCGCGGTCCGCTCAGCGGACCCGCTGCGGCGCGCGCCGCCCATGACAACAATCAGGAAACGCACGATGGCCAACGGATCGAAGGGTGGCGCAAAGGGAGTCAAGCGCGGCGCAAAGGGCGCACAAACCACCAGCGGACCAGGAATTTCGAGGCCGCTGCTGATCGGCGTCGGCGCGGTCTTCGCGCTCATGTTCGGCGCCTTTGTCTACTTCACCAGCGGTAAGCCGACGACGTCGACGGAAAACATCGGCGGACCTTTTCAGCTCACCGCGCATACCGGGCAGCAGGTGACGGAGCAGGATTTCCTCGGACGCCCCTTCCTCGTCTTCTTCGGCTATACGCACTGTCCTGACATTTGTCACACCACGCTCTTCGAGATGTCGGAGATCTTGCGGGCGATGGGGCCGGATGCGAAGGTCGGCGCGCTGTTCGTCACCGTCGATCCGGAGCGAGACACGCCCGAGGCTCTCAAAGATTATCTCTCCAATTTCGATCCGCGCATCATTGGCGTCACCGGTCCGCGCGCGTCGCTCGATCCCGTATTGCGCGAATATCGCATCTTCTCTAAGCGCGCGCCCGGCAAGGACGAGGACTATTCCGTCGACCACACCACTGTCGTCTATCTGATGGACAAGAACGGCCGCTTTGTGAGCCCGTTCAACGTGGCGCGACGCCCTGCCGAAGGCGCGCGTGAGCTTGAACGCCATCTGTAGCGCGCGCGTCTCCTGCATCGGAGAGCGCGCCAAAAGGCAACGCAAGGGAAATATTTTCATCAAGCTGCAATTTTGTAACTCGCGACTCATATGGCCTTTGCGCTAGCATGAGCGTTATGCTTCGACTCCTGCGCCAAGGACCGACGCCAAGTGGCGGCGCGTCGATTCTCACATTGGTCCACGCCGGCGAAACAATTCTCGTCGCGTTGCGGCGGTCGCAGAATGCGCGGCGATTCACTTTGCGTGTGCGCTTCGCCGCACGCGATGCGGTGTTGACGATGCCGAAGCGGGCGTCGTTGCGCGATGCGCGAGATTTCGCTCAGCGCCACGCCGCCTGGATCGCATCGCGTCTCGACAGGCTGCCTGCAACCATTCCTTTCGCGCATGGTTCGGTCGCGCCTCTTCGCGGCGTCGATCATCTGATCGCACATCATCCGGACCGCCGAGGGGTCACCTGGATCGAGCCAAGAGACGATGCCGAGGCTCCCTTCGCGCTTTGCGTCGCCGGTCAGACCGAACATGTGCACCGCCGCGTTCAGGATCACCTGAAGCGGGAGGCGCGACGCGACCTTGAAGAGGCTGTCGCCCGCCATACCGGCGCGCTCAGTCTGCCGCCCCGCGGCGTCGGCCTGCGCGATCCGATCAGCCGATGGGGATCGTGTTCGGCCTCCGGCTCGCTGAACTTTTCCTGGCGGCTGATCATGGCCCCGCCGTTCGTCCTCGATTACCTTGCCGCCCACGAGGTCGCGCATCTCGTGCATCTCGATCATTCGCCGCGATTTTGGAAGCTGACGCGGCGGCTCTGCGCCGACACGGATCACGCCGAAGCCTGGCTCTCCGCCCATGGCGCGCACCTCCACAAATATGGAGCCAAGGCACGATGATTGACCGCCGCAGTCTGCTCGGATTGGCCCTGCTCCTGCCCCTCCCGCTGTCGCAAGCCGCGTCGGCGGTGGCGGAAGAGCCGCGCAAACGCCTGCTCGTTCTCGACTTCGAGCTGGTCGACACGTCAAACGAGCCCATCGACCAAAGCGCCGAACATGCAAAACGACTGGCGCGGGCGCGTGACGACATCGGCGCGGGACTCGCCGCGCGGCGCGTCTATGACGTCGTCGACCGGGCTCCCATTGCGGCGGATCTCGACGCGATCTTGAAACAAACCTACATTCGCACCTGCAACGGCTGCGAATTGTCGCTTGCCCGCAAGGCCGGCGCCGATCTCGTTCTGACGGGCGTCGTCAATAAGGTCAGCACGCTTATCCTCAGCATGGGCGTTTCAATCACGCGCGTCTCGACGGGCGAACTGATCTATCATCAGGGGTTCGATTTTCGCGGGGATAATGATCAATCCTGGGCGCGCGCGACGAAATTCTTCGTCGATCGCATCGCCCGCGATCCGCTGAATTGAGCCAAGGAGGCCCGTATGAGCCAGAGCGCTGGCTGTGAACCGACGGCGACGTTGCGCCCGCCCTGGTCGATGGTGGCGCAAGCCCGCGCGCGCGGCGCCTTGCTCGACGCGCTCGTGCGGCGGGCGCAGGCGTTGCCGCCCATCCGCGTGGGCGTCATCCACCCTTGCGACGCGCGCTCGGTGGAAGGCGCGATCGCCGCGCGCGACAAAGGACTGATCGTCCCGACTCTTATCGGACCGCGGGCAAAGATTGAGGCGGCCGCCCGCGCGAGCGGCGTCTCGCTCGAAGGCGTCGAGATCGTCGACGCGCCACACAGCCACGCCGCCGCCGATCAGGCGGTGGAGCTCGTGCGCCGCGGCCGGCTGCACGCGCTGATGAAAGGCGCGCTGCATACGGACGAACTGATGACGGCGGTCATACGGGACGGCGCCGGACTGCGCACGGACCGGCGGATCAGCCATGTCTTTGTGATCGACGCGCCGTATTATCATAAGTTGCTGCTCGTCACCGACGCCGCGATCAATATTGCGCCGACGCTCGACACAAAGCGCGACATCGTGCGCAACGCCGTCGATCTCGCGCATGCGATCGGCATCGAGCGTCCCAAAGTGGCGCTGCTCTCGGCCGTGGAGACGGTCGAAGGAAAAATCCCGTCGACGATCGAGGCGGCGGCGCTCTGCAAGATGGCCGATCGCGGCCAAATCGCCGGCGCCGAGCTTGACGGTCCGCTGGCCTTCGACAACGCCATCTCGCGCGAAGCGGCCGACGCTAAGCACATAGAGTCCGAGGTCGCCGGCGACGCGGACATTCTGGTCGCGCCCGATCTCGAGGCTGGCAATATTTTGGCGAAGCAGCTCGTCTTCTTGGGCGGCGCCGATACGGCGGGGCTGGTGCTCGGCGCGCGCGTCCCGATCGTGCTGACGAGCCGCGCCGATGACGTCGATTCGCGCGTCGTCTCTTCGGCGCTGGCGCAGATTTTCACGCATCGGCCGCGCGCAGCGCCGTAGAGCGCGCTGCGAAAACGTGGGACCCGGTCTTTCGCGCAAAGCGGGCGCGCCCAATTGCAGCGCGATCTAGCGTTCTCGACAGAACGCCCCCCGCGTGGCAGAACGCAGCGCAAGAACTCCCGGCGCGAACGGCTCATTCTATGCCCTCATGCTGAGGAGGCTCCGTAGGAGCCGTCTCGAAGCACGAGGGCATAGACCGCGCGCGCTGCGTCCTCGTCCTTCGAGACGCCCGCTTCCAAGTCGGGCAAGCCCGGCTTGGGCGCGGGCTCCTCAGGATGAGGACGCAACGGCCTTCGCTAAGATCGAAACCAATATGACCGACCTCGCCAAACTCGAAGAAGACACGCTGCGCCAGATCGACGAAGCCGCCGACGAGGCGGCGCTCGAAGCCGTGCGCCTCTCCTCGCTCGGCAAGAAGGGCGCGATTTCGGCGCTGCTTGCGACGCTCGGCAAAATGTCGCCCGAGGAACGCAAGACCGAAGGCGCGAAGATCAACGCGCTGAAAGACAAGGCGGCCGAGGCGATCGCCGTCCGACGCGAACAGCTTGCCGAAGCAGCTTTGGCGACGCGCCTTACGGCCGAGACGCTCGATATGACGCTGCCTGCGCCGGCGGGTCCGTTGGAGCGCGGGCGCATCCACCCGATTTCGCAGGTCACCGACGAGCTCTCCATCATCTTTGCCGATATGGGCTTCGCGGTCGCCGAGGGGCCGGACATCGAGAGCGACGACTATAATTTCACCAAGCTCAACTTCCCCGAGGGGCATCCCGCGCGGGAGATGCAGGACACGTTCTTTCTGACCGCCGCGTCAGGCGAAAAGCGGCTGCTGCGCACCCATACGAGCCCGGTGCAGGTGCGCACCATGCTGTCGCAGACGCCGCCGATCCGGGTCATCTGCCCGGGCCGGGTCTATCGCTGCGACTTCGACCAGACGCATACGCCGATGTTCCATCAGATCGAAGGACTCGTCATCGACGAAACGACGCATCTTGGGCACCTCAAATGGACGCTCGAAGAATTCCTCAGGAGTTTCTTCGAGGTGAAGGGCGTCAAGCTGCGCTTTCGGCCCTCCTTCTTCCCCTTCACCGAACCGTCGATGGAGGTCGACGTTCAGTGCCGGCGCCAGGGCGGCGAAATCCGCTTCGGCGAGGGCGAGGACTGGATGGAGATTCTGGGCTGCGGCATGGTGCATCCCAATGTGCTCAAGAATTGCGGGATCGATCCCGACCGCTATCAGGGTTTCGCCTTCGGCGTCGGCGTCGACCGGCTGGCGATGCTGAAATATGGCATGTCGGATCTGCGCGCCTTCTTCGACGCCGATACGCGCTGGCTGGAGCATTATGGATTCAGGCCGCTCGACTTCCCGACGCTCGCCGGCGGCTTGAGCAGCTAACGACAATCTCTCCGCGTCATGGCCGGGCTTGTCCCGGCCATCCACGCAAAGACCACCAGTAATAGAGACACGAAACAAATGACGCCGCCCACTTTCATCATTCCGCAGCCTCGCGGCGTGGATGCCCGCGACAAGCGCGGGCATGACACGCAAATGATTGCAGCGTCGCCTCGTCATATTGAAGCTCATAAGAAATGAAACTCACCCTCTCCTGGCTTAAGGAACATCTCGACACGTCGGCCTCGCTCAGCGAGATCGTCGAGACGCTGACGCGCATCGGCCTCGAGGTCGAATATGTGCACGACCCCGCCGCGCAGCTCAAAGACTTCACCATCGCGCGGGTGATCGAGACGACGCCGCATCCGAACGCCGATCGTTTGCGGGTCTGTATGGTCGACACGGGGAGCGGCGCGCCGGTTCAGGTCGTCTGCGGCGCGCCGAACGCCCGCACCGGCATGAAGAGCGTCTTTTCAGCCCCAGGCACATTCATTCCCGGAAAGAAGATCACGCTCGGCAAGGGCGTCATCCGCGGCGTCGAGTCGCTCGGCATGCTGTGCTCCGCGGCCGAACTCGAACTTTCCAACGATCATGAAGGCATCATCGATCTGCCGGAGGACGCGCCGGTCGGCGCCGTCTATGCGCAATGGGCCGGGCTCGACGATCCGATCATCGAGATCAATCTGACGCCCAATCGCCCCGACGCCGCCGGCGTCTACGGCATTGCGCGCGACCTCGCGGCGGCGGGCCTGGGCGTTCTCAAGACCAAGGACATTGCGCCAATCGAGGGCAAGTTCCCCTGCCCCGTCGCCGTGACGCTGGATTTCGCGCAGGAAGACAAGCATCTCGCGCCCTTCTTCGGCCTGCGCCTCGTGCGCGGCGTCAAGAACGGACAAAGCCCCGCCTGGCTGCAGGCGCGCTTACGCGAGATCGGCCTTCGTCCGATCAATGCGCTTGTCGACATCACCAATTTTTTGACCTTCGATCGCGCGCGGCCGCTGCACGTCTTCGACGCGAAAAAGGTGAAGGGCGACCTCGTCGTGCGCCTTGCGCGAAAAGGCGAGAGCCTGCACGCGCTCGACGGGCGGACCTATGAACTCGACGAGAGCATGGTCGTCATCTGCGACGAGGCCGGACCGGAGTCGCTTGCCGGCGTCATGGGCGGCGAGGCTTCCGGCTGCGATGACTCAACCACTGACGTGCTGATCGAGACGGCGCTGTGGGACCCGATGAATA